>CAIYSH010000395.1 GCA_903928755.1 uncultured Alphaproteobacteria bacterium
AAATCCACGATCCAGACGAACTCGAAACGGTTCTCATTCACCAGGGACAGATCCGTCCCAACCTTTGTGCGGGCCAGGCCGGCGAATTTTGTGAAGACCTTGGGATCGCCTCCGACGAAGAAGGCCGCGTCACCGACATTCAATCCCAGCTGCTGGCGGATGGCGTCTGTGCGCTCGGTTCCGATGTTCTTGGCGATCGGGCCAGCCCCGCCCTCCTCACCTTCACGCCAGAAGATATAACCCAGTCCAGGCTGTCCCTCGGACTGGGCCCATGAATTCATCTTGTCGCAGAAGGCGCGGCTGCCGCCACCCGGTGCAGGAATGGCCCAGATGGCGTTCTTCGAGGTCTCGAGCATACGCGCAAAGAGACCAAACCCTCCGCCCCGGAAATGGTCCGAAACATCCTGCATCACCAGAGGGTTACGCAGATCCGGCTTGTCCGTCCCATACTTGGAAATGGACTCCCGATAGGGGATCCGCGGGAAGGGATAGGGCGTGACCGGTTTGCCATCCGAGAACTCTTCAAAGACCCCGTGCATGACCGGCTCGATTGCCGCGAAGACGTCTTCCTGGGTGACGAAGCTCATTTCCACATCAAGCTGGTAGAACTCGAGGGACCGATCAGCTCGCAGGTCCTCGTCGCGGAAACAGGGCGCGATCTGGAAATAGCGGTCGAAGCCCGACACCATCAGCAATTGCTTGAATTGCTGGGGGGCCTGGGGAAGGGCGTAGAACTTGGTCGGGTGCAGACGCGAGGGGACCAGGAAATCCCGTGCGCCTTCCGGCGAAGATGCCGTCAGGATCGGCGTCTGATATTCGAGGAAGCCCTGATCGATCATGCGGTTGCGGATCGAGTGAATGACCTTGGACCGCAGGACGATGTTCTTGTGCAGGGTCTCGCGGCGCAGGTCGAGATACCTGTGCTTGAGACGGATTTCTTCCGGATAATCGGGTTCGCCAAACACCGGCAAAGGCAATTCGGCAGCTTCCGACAGGACTTCGACCGCCTTCACCCGTACTTCCACTTCGCCGGTGGCCAGGTTGGAATTGATGGTGTCGGCGCTGCGGGCCACGACTTCACCATCCACGCGGATGACGCTCTCGGCGCGCAGACGTTCGACGACTGCGAAGCCGGGTGTGTCAGGTGCCAGGACCAGTTGGGTCAGGCCATAATGGTCCCGCAGGTCGATAAAGACGAGCCCCCCATGGTCGCGCTTGCGATGGATCCATCCGGAAAGGCGGACCGTGTGACCGGTGTCGGCGGCGCGAAGTGCGCCGCAGGTATGACTGCGATAGGCGTGCATTTTGGATCGCTACAGCTCAAAAAATCGAGGCGCGGAAGGGCGCATGAGGGGGGGCGAAAGTCAAGGACGGCTGACGCCACCCCTCATCCCGATCGTCCCGATCTACTTCTCCGGATGGGTCAGGGCCTGATAGGTCAGGGTCCTGGCTTGAGTTCCCAGGTCCTCGCCGCCCGTCCCGCCCAGGCGCTGGATCATGCCGACAAAATAGAGATCATTGGCAGGGTCGATCCAGAACCAGGTCCCGGCTGCGCCACCCCAGCTCATTTCGCCCTTGCCGCCCAGGCTGCCGGCCTTACGGGGATCATTGACCACCATGAAGTCCAGACCAAAGCCCACGGCGTCATTGAACCGCGAGCCGCTGGTACCATTGGTATTCACCAGAACGCTCTCGGGAATGACATTGGTGCCCATCAGCTCGACCGCCGCAGGTGACAGGACCCGCACGCCGTCAAGCTCTCCCTTGTTGAGGATCATCTGCGCGAACCGGCCATAATCGGCCGTGGTCGACACCAGCCCACCGCCACCAGACTCCAGGGTCGGGGCCTTGGTATAATCCGGCGGCGAATTCCCGAAGAGGTCATTGGCCGCCACCATCTTGTAGGTCTTGGGATCGGTCATGTAGAGCGCGGCCAGGCGGGAGGCCTTTTCAGGGCCGGTATAGAATGCCGTGTCGTTCATCCTGAGAGGCTTGAACACCCGGTCAGCCAGGAAGTCCCCGAACTTCTGGCCCGAAATCTTCTCGACGATATAGCCCTGCAGGTCGACCGAAACGGAATAGGACCAATTCGTCCCCGGCTGGAACATGAGCGGAATGTCAGCCACCCTGGTGACCAGTTCCTTGAGGTTAGCCGCACCCAGAACCCGACGTTCGCGGAACAGCTTGTCGACGGGATGCTTGTCCCCAAGGCCATAACCGAACCCTGCCGTGTGGCTCATGATTTCGCGCATGGTCGGGGCCCGCGCGGCTGGAACCGTGACGATATTGCCCTTCTCATCCAGGCCGGTCATGACCTTGAGGTCCTTGAACTCGGGGATGAATTTGGAAACGGGGTCGTCGAGCTTCCACTTGCCTTCTTCGAACAGGATCATCATGGCCACGCCGGTCAGCGGCTTGGACATGGAATAGATCCGGAAAATGTCATCCTTCCGGGTTGATGTGCCGCTGGCCAGATCCGACTTGCCGTAGGTGTTGAACTCCACAACCTTGCCATGACGAACCAGAAGGGTGGTCATGCCGGAAACGCGGCCATCGGCGACAACCTTGGCCATTGCAGCATCAAGTTTGCGCAGACGCGCGGAATCAAAACCAACGGACTCCGCCGGGACGACCGCGTCCGCAGACCCTCTAGGCGCGGGCCTGGCGTCCACAGCAGCGGAAGTGAAGGTCAGGCTGGCCGCGATGAATGCACTGGCCAGCAAATGGAAACGCCGCGTCATGAAAAGTCCCCCCGGGTGAGTTAAATGATTTTGACTTCGGTATGCAGTTGCCACAGAGCCTAGCCGCCAATTGCCGCAATGCCTAGGTGCCAGACCTTGGCTTGAAACGCTTGTTCGTCGGAAATCCCTTGGGCGAAAGCTTACCGGCAGACGCCCTGCGGCCAAGCCATTCCCGCCATTCACTCCAGACCCTCGTGCGGCCCGCTGAATCGATCCAGGTCGCCCCTTCTTCAGCCCGGAAAATGACAGCATCCCTTAAGCCGCCTTCCCGGTAGGTCTGCAGTTTGACGCCTTTGCCGCGGGCCATTTCTGGCAGTTCTTCAAGAGCGAAGATCAGGATCTTGCCATTATCGCCAATCACACCCAGATGGTCGCCATGGACCGGAAGGGCAAAGGCA
>CAIYSH010000396.1 GCA_903928755.1 uncultured Alphaproteobacteria bacterium
CCTGGCGCTCGACGATTTCGGGGCGGTCCAGGCGGAAGGCCGTGGCCAGTTCGGCCCGGGTCTCCTTGGCCACGTCGGTCATGGCGTCAAAGCTGGTGACCCCGTAATGGTGGATCCAGCGCCAGAGCTGGGTCGCGCGCATCTTGGCCTTGTCCGGCCGCACGACGCCGGATTCGATCAGGGCCCGGGCCAGGGCCGGGCGCGTCAGCCCCGCCAGGTTCGGCAGGGCCGAAGGCGTGGATGTCGCACGGGTCAGGTCGAGGGTAACGGTCACGTCAGGTGCCTGGACAGGAAGGGGATGGTCCTTATAGGCGATCCCGCAGCGCCCTCCAAATCGCCGCCAGGCCCACCGGCCAATCAAACAAATGTTCGACGGGCCTCTTCCGCCGCAATCGCCTGTGGGATAGCGTCCCCGCCAATTCGCCAATCAGGATTGTGACCAGGGAGAAGCAGACATGAAGGCCATTTTGAGCAAGGTGACCGGTGGGCCTGAGACCCTGGTCTATGAGGATACGCCCGCTCCGGACCTGAAGCCCGGTTGCGTCATCGTTTCGGTGAAGGCCGTGGGCATCAATTTCCCCGACGTGCTGATGATCGAGGACAAGTATCAGTCCAAGCCGCCGCGCCCCTTCGCCCCCGGTGGCGAGGTTTCAGGCATTGTGAAGGCCATTGCCGATGACGTGACCACCATCAAGGTCGGCGACAGGGTCCTGGCCCAGATCGGTTCCGGTGGCATGGCCGAGGAAATCCTCAGCCCGGCCGGGCGTCTGACCAAGATCCCGGACTCCATGCCCTATGATGAGGCTGCCGCCTTCATCCTGACCTATGGCACCACCTATCACGCCATCCATGACCGTGGGCACCTCAAGGCGGGTGAGACCATGCTTGTCCTCGGTGCAGCAGGCGGGGTCGGCCTGTCGGCGGTGGAGCTGGGCAAGGCAGCTGGTGCCAGGGTCATCGCGGCCTGCTCCACCCAGGAAAAGGTCGACCTGGCCATCGCCCATGGCGCTGACGCCGGCGTGGTCTATGGCCGCGGCCCCTTCGACAGGGAAGGCCAGCGCCATCTCGGCCAGCTGTTCAAGGACGCCTGCGGACCCGAGGGTGCCAATGTGATCTATGATGCCGTGGGCGGCGACTATGCAGAGCCCGCCTTGCGCTCCATCGCCTGGGAAGGCCGTTACCTGGTGATCGGCTTTGCCGCCGGTGACATTCCCCGGATCCCGCTGAACCTCGCCCTGCTCAAGGGCTGCGACATTGTCGGCGTGTTCTGGGGGAACTGGACGGCGCGCAATCCGGGCCTGTTCCAGCAGTCCATTCAGGAACTGCTCGAGCTCTATGCCCAGGGCAAGATCAAGCCCCACGTCTCCGAGCGTTTCCCCCTGTCCAGGGGCGCCGACGCCATCGCCCACCTGGGCAGCCGCAAGGCCATGGGCAAGGTGGTCGTGACCATCGACTGATCTGGCTGGCCGGGTCGCCGTCCTGGCGGCCCGGTCTTCCCAGCCCAGTTCTGCCAGCCCAGTTCTGCCAGCCCGGTCAGGCCTGCCAGGTCGGGGAGGTATCGGAGGCCTGCGCGGCCTTGGCGGCCTTGAAGCCATCCCGGCTCTGCATCCTGGCCCAGTAGTCGGCTATGGACGGGCTGAAACGTTCCGACAGGTTCAGGGTCTCTGCCAGCAGCAGGGCATAGGCGACGGAAATGTCGGCACCCGTGAACCTGCCGCCGCAGTAGAATCCACCGCCCTCAGCCAGCCGCGCGTCCAGGCCCCGAAGCCGGGCCACAAACCATTTCGAATAGTCTTCGGCCACCTGCGGATTGCGGCGCTCTTTCGGTTCCAGCCGGGTATAGCGAAGCACCAGGGTCTGGGGGAAGGTCAGGGTGGCCTCCCCGAAATGCAGGCCGTTCAGCCAGGCACCATAGGCGGGATCCCCCGGCTCTACGGACAGGGCTGACGGCCCCGACCGCGTTGCCAGATACTGCACGATGGCGGCCGATTCCGTCATGCGGACCTCGCCGTCCACCAGCAGGGGAATGGTCCCCAGGGGATTTTCCTTGAGATATTCCGGTGAAAGCACCCGGGGTGGAAAGGGCAGCAGCTTCAGGTCATAGGCCATACCCAGTTCCTCCAGGGCCCAGAGGGCCCGGAAAGATCTGGCGTCATGGCAGTGATAGAGGACAGGTCTAGTCGACATAGACGGCGGCACGCTTCTGCATGTTGGACATGACCGCCTCGACCTGGTTGGGAGAGCCGATCAGGGCGGTCTGTTCCAGGCTTTCCGCCATCAGTATGTCTGCCTGGCTGGCATCGGGTGCCATGTCCAGAAGGCGCTTGGCGCCCCGGATGGCGTGCGGGTTCTTGCCGGCGATTTCCGCCGCCAGGGCCAGGGCCTCGGCCCGGGGATCAGCGCAGACACGGGTCGCAAACCCGATCCTGACCGCTTCCTCGCCGTCAAAAATCCGGCCGGTATAGGTCAGTTCCCGAGCGACATCGTCGCGCACCAGCCGCTTCATCAAAACCAGGCCGGCCATGTCAGGGACCAGGCCCCACTTGATTTCAAGAACGGCCATCCTGACATCGGCCGTCACCAACCGGATGTCCGCGCCGAGGGCCAGCTGGAAGCCGCCGCCAAAGGCGACCCCATGAATGGCGGCAATCACCGGCACGGTCTGCTCGCGCCAGACCATGACCGCGTGCTGGGCCCGGTTGGAACCGCCCGGCGTGCGTTTTGCAGTGACCAGGGTATCGCCAGAGGATTTTGCGCTGGCTGGCGGGGCCGCCATCCGCGCGAAGTTTCCCATGTCCAGACCAGCGCAGAAGGCGCGGCCTTCGCCGGACAGGACAATGGCCCGCACCCCGGGCTCGGTCTTCAGGCGCTCGCCCATATCCACCAGCGCCTGGAACATGGCGTCGTCCAGGGCGTTCATCTTGTCGACCCGGACCATCCGCACATCGGCGACGCCATCGGTGATGGTCAGTTGAATACGATCTTCCATTGGGATCTCCCTGTGGCACTTGTTCCGAGGCTGTTGGATTCAGGTTGTCACGAAATCCGCGCGACGGCCACCCTGACCCCGCGTCAGTCCGCGTCCCGTGATGGCAGGATGGCGTGCCCCGGATTCCCGGTGACGCTTTCCAGGATCGGGGCCTCGTCATAGGGGGGCAGGCTGGAGTCGATCTCATGCAGGGCCCTGCGGATGTCTTCGTGACGTTCCGCCGTCAGCCGCCAGCCCATGACGCAGACCCCACCCAGCATCACGAAGATGATCGGTCCGACAATATAGGCCAGCTGGAGGTTGTGGATCGCCTGCGGCGTGTTCTTCGCACCCTCATTGGCCACATAGCCCAGGCGCTCGAGCAGGGGAAAGGTCAGGCCGATGGCAAAGGCCCCGGCGATCTTGGCTGCGAGGGTATTGAGGGCATAGATCAGGCTGAGCTGTTCCTTGCCCTGCTCCAGGCGCACTTCATCGCCGACATCGGCCAGCATGGCGCGGACCATCAGGTCAAAGCCCGACGCCATGAACCCACACCAGAACATGGGGGCGAGCCCGGCCCAGACATTGCCCTTGGGAATTAAGATCAGGGTGCAGAGGCCCAGGGAATAAGCGGTGGTGGTCACCATCAAGGTGCGGTGCTTTCCCAGCCGCCGGGAGAGCTGCGCCGTCAGCGGCGCGCCAAAAACCCCGGCCAGGATGTAGAGCAGCAGCAGGCCGGACG
>CAIYSH010000397.1 GCA_903928755.1 uncultured Alphaproteobacteria bacterium
GCCCCACGCAATTCAACACGGTCCCGGTCATTACCGGGACAAATCATGACGAACTGAAGCTTTTCAACGCGCTCAATCCGAAATTCATCACCTATATCGGCGGCAAGTTGCCGGTCGCGCGGGATCCGGTCTTCTATGAGGCCGCCGCCCTCTATCCCAGCCGCATGTGGCGGGCCAATTCCGTTGATGCACCTGCCGCCCGTATGGTGGCGGGTGGGCATGCACCTGTCTGGACCTATCGCTTCGACTGGAAGGAGGAGGGCAAGATCCTGGTGTCCGATCTGGGTCAGCTGCTGGGCGCGGGGCACAGCATCGAAATCCCGTTTGTCTTTGGCCACTTCAAGCTGCTGGGAGCCTTTGATTCCCTGGCCTTCAACAAGGACAATGCTCCGGGGCGTATTGCCCTGTCTGACGCCATGATGAGCTACTGGGTGAACTTTGCCGCGACGGGTGTGCCTGGCAAGGGCATTGATGGCAACCTGCCGGAATGGAAGACCTGGAGCCGTGCGAAAGACGCAACCAATCTCATGGTCTTCGACAGCCCGAAGGCTGGAGGCGTCCGCATGATTTCGGACCATGAGTCTCCGGCGCGGGTTGCCGATGACCTGCTGGCCGATCCCAGCCTGAAATCGGTCGACCAGCGTTGCCAGATCCTCAAGGGCCTGACCCGGGACAATCCCGAGATCAAGGACCGGATGGCGATCTGTGGTTAGGTCTTGTCACCGGTCCTGTAGTCGCCGAACGCCCCGTCCCGGGCGCTGAGGGCCTGGGTCACCCCCTTGCGGAGTTCCGCCATATAGGCGCGGCTGGCCGGGGTGTGCCAGCCCAGGGCATGGAGGTCGGTGCCGCTTCGCAGGCCCGCGCGCATGCCCATGGCCTCCATCTGACGATGGACCAGGCGCTTGTTCAGCTGGGCAAGCTCGGGATCAACCCGGGCGATGCGTTCCGCCATGGCCAGGACCCCGGCTTCCAGGTCCTCGGCCTTGAAGGCCCGGTTGGCAAATCCCAGGCGGACAGCTTCCAGACCGTCAAACGCGTCGCCGGTCAGCATCAGCTCCATGGCTGCCCGCATGCCGACGATCCAGGCATGATATTGATTGTCGGGCGGGCTCATGGTCCGCACGGCCGGATAGCCGATCTGGGCATCCTCGGCTACATAGACAAGGTCGCAGGCCACAGCCAGTTCCGAGCCACCTGCCAGACACCAGCCGTGCACCTGGGCGATGACCGGTTTGGCCAGATCCCACATCCGGAAGCAGCCTTCCACAACATGCCGGGCCCATTGTCCCTGTCCACCGGAGGTATGGAAGGGCAGGTCCCCCAGTGACGACAGGTCATATCCCGATGAAAAACAGGTCCCGGCACCCCGCACTATGATCACCCGGATTTCCGGATCGCGATCGGCGGCTTCCAGGGCGGCGAAGATTTCGCCGCGCAGGGCATTGGACAGGGCGTTCCGCTTGCCGGGCCGGTTCAGGGTCAGGCGGCGTACATGAGGCAGGGGATCGTCCTGGATCAGTATGGAAGCGTCGGTCATCAGGGGGTCCTTTCAGGCGTCTGCAAGTCTAGAGGCTTTTCCGGCCCCTTGGCAAAACCTGCGGGTTGACGCCGGGTCGTGCTTGACCTTGCCCCTCTGGCCCCGGCTAATCATGCAAAGCCTTCAAACCGGGAAGAAACATCATGAAGCTCTACAACTCCGTCGGCCCTAACCCGCATGTCGTGCGCATGTTCATGGCCGAAAAGGGCCTGGACCTGCCAAAAGTCGAAGTGGACATCCGTGGCGGTGAGAACCGCAAGCCCCCCTATGACAAGGTCAATATTGCTGGTCAGACCCCGGCTCTGGAGCTGGATGATGGCGCTGTGGTCGCCGAGATCACGGTGATCTGCGAATACCTTGAGGAAAGGCACCCGACCCCGGCCCTGATCGGAACCACGGCCGAAGAGCGTGCCGAGACCCGGATGTGGGTTCGTCGGATCGACCTCAATATCTGTGAGCCCCTGGCCAATGGCTTCCGCGCCTCTGAAGGCCGACCAATGTTTGAAAGCCGGATGAAGCTGGTCGGCGCAGAGGCTGCTGCCGATCTCAAGGCGATTGCCCGTGACCGTATCCTCTGGCTCGATGGCCAGATGGCAGGGCGTGATTTCGTGGTCCCGAGACGGTTCACCCTGGCCGACATCCTGCTGTTCGGCTTCCTGGGTTTCGGTGCCATGGTCGGTCAGCCCATTCCGGATGATGCCACCAACATCAAGGCCTGGTTCGAGCGGGTAAAGGCTCGTCCGAGCGCCGCTGCCTGATCGGTCACGCCTGGGCGGCGGCTGGGCCCCGATCCAGCTCCGCCTTCAGGACGTCACGGTCCAGGTCGCCCTCCCAGCGGGCGACCACCAGGGTGGCAACCCCATTGCCCACAAGGTTGGTCAGGGCGCGACATTCGCTCATGAACCTGTCGACGCCCACAAGGAGGGCCAGGGCAGCGATTGGAATGTCCGGAATGACCGCCAGGGTTGCGGCCAGGGTTATGAATCCTGCACCCGTGACTCCGCTGGCCCCCTTGGAGGTCAGCATGGCGACGCCCAGCAGGGTCAGTTCCTGCATCAGAGTCAGGTGGGTATTGGTCGCCTGGGCCAGGAACAGGGTGGCCAGGGTCATGTAGATGTTGGTGCCGTCCAGATTGAAGCTGTAGCCAGTGGGAATCACCAGGCCGGCAGTGGACTTGCCCGCACCCAGGGTCTGCATCTTGGCGATCATCTGTGGCAGGACGGATTCAGACGAACTGGTTCCCAGGACGATCAGCAGTTCCTCGCGGATATAGGCCAGGAACTTGAAGATCGAGAAACCGGCAAGGGCCGCGACAGCACCCAGCACCACCAAGACGAAGATCAATGATGTCGCATAGAAGGTCGCCACCAGGACGCCAAGCTTGATCAGGGCCCCAAGGCCGTACTTGCCGATGGTAAAGCCCATGGCACCAAAGGCACCGATCGGGGCCAGTTTCACCACCACGCCAATGATGCTGAAGAAGACATGGGAGA
>CAIYSH010000398.1 GCA_903928755.1 uncultured Alphaproteobacteria bacterium
AGTCGAAGACGTGTCGAATGTTGAATGTATCGGGGCCATTAGCCTTACCCTGTCTCTTCTGGTAGGTCCCGCCCTGGAGGCTGAGGCTGCGGGGTCCACGCGGCCACCGGCGTTTGTTCCCTGTGAACTTTATGCCGGAGAGAGCCAGTTGGTGGATGCCACGTGCAAGGTCACCAACCTGACCGGCGGCCAGATCCGGATCGAGGAGGTGGGTGGCAAGGGCCATATCATGCGGGTCAAGCCCGAGGGGTATTACGACCGATTGTTCTGGAATGGGGAGCCGCCGGAGGGCGAGCCGAAGACCCTGCTCGGTGTCAGCCAATGGCTGCATACCTGCTGGCGCAGCCTGCCCCAGACGGAGGTCCCGTTCACCCTGTGTCTGATACCCAGCAGGCCCGCGAAATAGGGCCTTTCCGGCAGGCCGGGTCACCTCGCATTCCGCGCCGCCCGGCCACAGGCCTCAGGCGATATGCGCCGCGGGAGCCGGTTTCCTGAGCGCCGGAAACCAGGTGCGCAGGGGATGAAGATACTGGCCGGTGGGGCCGGGCTCTATCACGTCGCTCACACCGGTGGGGCCCCGGAAGACGGCCGGAGCGTAATAGGTGCCGAACATTGCGTCATAGAGCGAGAAGATCGTCGCGAAGTTCACCCCGGATCCCTGCTGCTCCAGGGCATGGTGCCAGCGGTGCATGGAGGGCGAGATGAAGATTTTTTCCAGGGGGCCCAGGGTCCATGGCAGGTCAGCATGGATCAGATGGCCCCAGTAGTGGCGGACCAGGACAGCCGTGACCACGGCCCACTCCGGCAGCCCCAGGGCAATCATGCCCACCAGATCAAACAGCGCCCCCAGCCGGTCGAATGGGTGCTGACGAACAAGGCTGAACCAGTTGAGCCGGGTGTCGCTGTGGTGGATGGCGTGGGAAGGCCAGAGCAGGGTGATGTGGAACAGACGGTGGTTCCAGTATCCGAGAAAGTCACAGATCATGACCGCGGCAATCGCCGTCGGCACGGCCCCCAGACGGTCCCAGATCACCTCACCTGCATAAATGGCGCCGGGCGCATGCAGCAGGGTCGAAAGGCTCATCGCCGCCAGGGTCAGGTAGGGGGCAACGGTCAGGGTATCCAGAACATAGAGGATCAGGTTGGCCCTGGTCTCGTGGGCGGCCGCCTTTGCGTCCTGGACGGCTTGGGCCCCCTTGACGATCAGGGACAGGATAAAGAAGCCCATGGCCATGAGCCCAAGCTCCAGGGCCTGATGCAGATAGCCTTGCAGTATGGCGGGAAGGGTAACCACGGGAGACCTTGGTTCAGAGGACAGTTGCTCAACCCTAAGCAAAAGGCTTTGCGAAAAAATTAAGCCTGATGCCGGGATCGGGGCATGCGCCAGCTATGGGGACAATATCGCCCTTAAGGGAACCTAAACCGGAAACACCTGCAGGCTGCTCCATCGGCTTCAGGGCAGGGTTGAGGATTTCGTGACAGATCGGATGGATGACACTTCGGGGCGGATTTCCCGGCCCCTGCATGTCGCCATGGGGCTGGCGGCAACCCTTGTCGGAATTGCGCGACTGCGTTTTGCCGCGACAGAACCCCTCTGGTTCGACGAAGCCTTTACCCTGGCCATCATCGCCCCGCCGGATTGGGCAAGCTTCTGGCGCGAGGTCTATCAGGACTCGAACGGGCCGGGCTATTACCTGCTGGCCCGGCTCTGGGCGGGATTTTCCGGGCATGCTGACCTCTGGCTCCGGATGCCAAGCCTTCTGGCTGT
Source organism: uncultured Alphaproteobacteria bacterium (assembly GCA_903928755.1). Lineage (GTDB taxonomy): Bacteria > Pseudomonadota > Alphaproteobacteria > Caulobacterales > Caulobacteraceae > Phenylobacterium. Next base: position 1,769 of record CAIYSH010000398.1, read on the forward strand.
CTGGATCGCGGCCCTGCTGCCCCTGGTCCTGCCGCCCAAGGGGATGGCACCAGGTGCCCGGTTTACCTGGGCCGCACTGATCTTCTGCTGGTGGGGGATCGGGTTCATGCTCGATGCCCGCTGCTATGCTGTGCTGCTGGCCATCTCGACCGGGCAGTGTCTGGCCTTTGCACGATTGATGGAGCGCCCCGGCCTGCGCCGGGCCCTGGTCTGGGCGACCCTCGGGGCTGCGGCCATCCTGTTTCACTATTATGCGGTCTTTCTCGGACTGGCCCAGGGGCTGATCTACCTGGCCCGCCACCGCATGGCCGCCCTAAGAACCTGGCCTGCCGGCCTTGTCTTGGTGCCGGCCGTCATGTGGATCGCCCACCATGCCCCGCGGCTTGCCGAGTATTCGCGACTGGCGGCTGTCTGGCATCGGCCCATAGACCCTGCCCACGCCCTGGGACTGGTGCAGTTCCTGTTTTCGGCCTCTACGCCAGAGACCCTGACGGCCGTTGTGGCCATACTTGCCATAAGCCTGCTGGTGGCCCGCATGGGGTCGACCCGGCCCGTGGGGAGCCAGATGGCGGGTCCACTGGTAATGACGGCCGGCTCGGGTCTTCTGGCCTTTGTCCTGATGATGGTCTTTGCCCTGACGGGAGCGGGGATCACTGCCCGTTACCTGGCCCCTCTGGCCCCGCCGATCCTGCTGGGGGTGGTGCTGGTGGCCGGCCTGGGGAGTCGGCCCGGCCTGACCTGGCTGAGCCTGGCGGGGCTCTATTTCGGGCTGCTGGTGGGGCCGGGGCTCAATGTCCTCTCACCGCCGAGGTCCCTGCCGCGCTACGAGTTCGAGACCGGCGCGAAATTCCTAATGGCCCACAAGGTGACAGATGTGGTCTTTGTCTGGGATCATGAATTGGCACCGATCATGACGTCTGGAACCCTCAAGGCGGTGGGGGGCGTATTCTTCGCCCGTGCCCATGATCCGGTGCGGATCATCCCCCTGGTCTTGCCCCGCGGCCAGGATCCCAACCGCGAAATCATTGCGGCCGCAGACGGCAGGCACCCCGGCCTGATCTGGGTGTTCAACCGCGCTGGGCACACAGCCGCCCGCGACTTTGCCCCGGCCATCAGCCGCACCAGTCCCGACTGGACCTGTGATGAACAGGGGGACGGGACCGCCGGTGTCCTGTCCTGTTACCGGCGTTGAGGCCCCCTATGGCCCTATCGAAGTGGCGTGACCTTCCAGCCACGCCAGCAGATCGGCGACCACGTCATTCCGGTTGGTCTCGTTGAGCATTTCATGGCGGCCGCCGGGATAGACCTTGAAGGTCACAT
>CAIYSH010000399.1 GCA_903928755.1 uncultured Alphaproteobacteria bacterium
CCTTGCCTGGAAACGGGTCATACGGCACCTGGCAACTTCTTCCTGCCATTCATGATGAAGCCGATGATCTTGGCGACGGCTTCATAGTGGGCCATGGGGATGTAGTCCTCGATCTCTACCGAGGCATAAAGGGCCCGGGCCAGGGGGGGATCCTCGATCACCGTCACACCGGCCTCCTCAGCCACAGCACGGATCCGCAGGGCGACCGCGTCCACGCCCTTGGCCACACACTGCGGCGCGGTGCCGTCGCCTTCCTCATATCTGAGCGCAACGGCGAAGTGGGTGGGGTTCATGACCACGACCGTGGCCTTGGGCACATTGGCCATCATCCGCCGCCGGGCCCGCTGGACCCGGATACCTTTCAGACGCGCCTTTACATGAGGGTCACCTTCCGACTGCTTGTAGTCTTCCTTGATCTCCTCCTTGGTCATCATCAGACGTTTCATGTAACGCTGACGCTGCCAGAACCAGTCAAATCCGGCTATGGTCAGCATGAAGGCGCCGATTGAAAAAACCAGACGTTTCACGATGTCGATGCTGTAGGGCAGCATCAGCATCGGATCCCATTCCACCAGCTGCTGCAATTCCGGCCAGTGCGGCTTGATCACCGTGTAGGCGATCCAGGCTACCAACATGACCTTGACCAGGGACTTGCCGAAATTCACCAGGGCGTCGACGCCGAACAGCTTCTTGAAGCCGCCGGCCGGGTTGAGCTTGGAAAAATCAATGGCCAGTTTTTCCGGCACCCACATGAAACCGGTCTGGATCAGATGACCACTGACCCCCGCCAAGGCTGTTGCTCCCAGTACAACGGCCATGAAAGGCAAGGCCGCCATCATGGCCTGTCGGGCCACAACCACGCCCCCTCCGCCCTGAAGGTGCATGGCTTCAGGATGCTCCAGAAACGGCAGAAGGGCCTGGGTAAGATTGCCGCCGAGACCATTGCCGAAAATCAGCAGCGCCGCAAAGGCGCCAGCAAAAGAGGTCAGTTGCGGAAGGTCAGCTGTCTTGACGACATCGCCGCGCTCTCGAGCCTGCTCGAGGCGCCTGCTGGTAGGCTCCTCTGACTTTGTGCCCGAATCATTTTCCTCGGCCATGACCTAGCCGGTGAAGTGCTGGAGGAGGACACGGTAGCCGTCGACCCAGACCATACCGACGACGCCCAGGGTGGTGGCAAAGATCGACAGGCCAAACAGGACCATCAATGGCGAGGCAACAAAAAACACCTGGAACTGGGGCATGACCCGGGAGACCAGGCCGATGGCGATGTTGAAGATCAGACCGAAGACCGCAACGGGCGCAGAAAGCTGCAGGCCCATGCGGAAGGACTCCGCCACGGTCCGAAGTGCCAGTTCGCTGGCATCAGCGACGGGCAGGGCCCGGGCAAAGGGGAAGATGGTGTAGGACCGCACAATGGCAGCAATGAACATGTGGTGGAGGTCAGTCGTCATGATCAGGACCAGCCCGATCAGACCCAGAAACGTGCCAAGGGTCGTCGAACCCGGCGCAATGCCGGGGGCAGACGTCTGGGCAAAGGACAGGGTTGTCTGGATGGAGACAACCTCGCCGGCCGTAGCCAGGGCCGTCAGGAACAGGCGTAGTATGGTGCCGATCATCAGACCAATGAGCACTTCCTTGATGATGGCCCCCGCAATCGCGCTGACCTCTGCGGGAATGCCCGGCAGGATCGGCGCAATCACCGGGGTCAGGGCAAGGGTCATGACGAAGGCCAGGGACAGCCGGATCCGCGGCGGGACAGAAGGATCCCCGACTCCGGGCATGGTCAGCAACAGGGCACCCAACCGCGCAAAGACCAGGGCGCAGGCATAGATCTGCTGGGTGGTGGCAAAAGGCTCCACCGCCCTACATGCCCGCTATGCGCGCCGCGATATGCCGCATGAAACTGCTCATCAGGGCCCCCATCAGCGGCAGGAAGAACAGCAGGGACGCAAACACTGCGACGATCTTCGGGGCGAAGACCAGGGTCGCCTCCTGGATCTGGGTCAGGGTCTGCAACAGACCGATCACAACCCCGACAATCAGTCCGACCAGCAGGACCGGGGCAGAAAGCTGAATCGTCAGCCAGATCGCCTCACGACCGACGTCCAGAACCTCGGCGCCCGTCATGATCGTCCCCCATGGAATGAAAACCCAGGAAACCAGATGCAGCGATCATGGTTAATAAAGGGTTGCAGCGCACGAAATGTTCTGGTTTTGTTTCCACCTAGGCGTGAATTGCGGCTTGAGCGGAATGACCGGGCATGAGATGTTTTTCACGTGTATCTGATGAAAATACGACCCAGAGTAATCAATTTGCTCTGACACAGAGCGCCGTAGAGGAAAGGCAGAATATGCGTGTTCAAATCGCCGCGGCGGCCGCCAGCATGATGATCCTGGCCGTCCCCTGGACGGCAGACGCCAAAAACGTGACATCGATGGACCCCCAGACCATGATCGCCGCCCTTCAGAAGGCGGGATACAAGGCGCGACTGGACAAGCTTGATGACGGTTCGCCAACCATTGAAACCTCAGCGGATGGAAACACCGTCGAGATCGCCATGTCGAAGTGCCAAAACAACAAGTCCTGCACAACCAGTGAATTTCTCGGAATCTGGAATTGCGAGAAAATCCTGAAAGAATGCAAGGCAGCGGCAGATGAACTCAATAAAGATGAGTCTCCCGTGCATTTCATAGATGATGATGAAACCAAAACGATTATTGTATATCAGTATCTGATGTTCGATGAAGTGGGGATTTCGGAAAATCTGTTCATCTACAATCTGGAAATGTTCAGTGCATATAACTCGGACTTCGAAAGAAAAGTGAGCACGAAGTAACCTGTCCGTCGCTTTCCGGGACCTGCTTAATGGAGTGCTCCAGACGCAGGGCGCTGCAACCACAGGACCCGGGATGGGTCCTAGGCAGCCGTCACCCTGGCCAATGGAGGGGTCCAGTCCATAAGGCTGCGCTTCCGGGCCGTGTCCAGGACGCAACCCGTCCGGCAGGGCATTGACCTGCGGGCCGTAAACAGCCTGAGCCGTTCAGACCGGACCTAGAAGGTCAGGACGATCTTTCCGAAGTGCTCGCCGCCGCGCATGGACTCAAACGCCGCCCGGGCTTCGGTCCAGGGGAAGACCTTGTCCACCACCGGGCTGATCCTGTTGAGCTCGATTGAGCGGCACATGGCCTCGAACATGTCCCGGGACCCCACGGAAAGTCCCTGCATCCTGGCGCTGTTGCCAATCAGGACGGCGGGATTGATCCCCTCCCCCCCAG
>CAIYSH010000400.1 GCA_903928755.1 uncultured Alphaproteobacteria bacterium
AAGATCACGCCGGCCCATGATTTCAACGACTTCATGGTCGGCAAGCGTCACAACCTTCCCATGATCAACATTTTCGACGCCTTTGCGAAGATCAACGAAAACGGCCCGCTCGAGTATCAGGGCCTGGATCGTTTCGCCGCGCGCAGGAAGGTGGTCGAGACCTTTGAGGAATTAGGTCTTCTGCGGGACATCGAGAAGACCAAGCATGCCGTTCCGCACGGGGACCGCTCCGGCGTCGTGGTCGAGCCCTATCTGACCGACCAGTGGTATGTGGATGCCAAGACCCTGGCCCAGCCCGCCATCAAGGCCGTGGAAGACGGGCGCACCGTTCTTGAGCCAAAGGCTTGGGAAAAGACCTATTACGAGTGGATGCGTAACATCGAGCCCTGGTGCATTTCGCGCCAGCTCTGGTGGGGACACCGCATTCCGGCCTGGTATGGCCCGGATGGCCGGATCTTCGTCGAAGAGACCGAGGCACAGGCCAAGGTGGCCGCCCGCGAACACTATGGTCGTGATGAAGATCTGAAGCAGGACGAGGACGTTCTCGACACCTGGTTCTCATCGGGGCTCTGGCCCTTCTCGACCCTGGGATGGCCAGAAAAGACAGCTGATCTGGCGCGCTTCTATCCGACCCACACCCTGGTGACCGGGTTCGACATCATCTTCTACTGGGTTGCCCGGATGATGATGATGGGGCTCCACTTCACCGGCGAAGTGCCCTTCAAGAGGGTCTTTTTCAACGCCCTGGTCCGGGATGCTGCCGGCAAGAAGATGTCCAAGTCCAAGGGCAATGTCATGGACCCGCTGGAACTGGTGGACGAATACGGGGCCGACGCCCTGAGGTTCACACTGACGGCCATGTCGGGGCAGGGGCGGGACATCAAACTGTCGACCCAACGCATTGAAGGGTATCGGAATTTCGGCACCAAGCTGTGGAATGCAGCGCGCTTTTGCCAGATGAACGGGTGCGCCCGCGCTGAAGGTTTTGACCCTGCACAGGTCAAGGGCGTTCTCAATCGCTGGATCATCGGCGAGACCCAGCGGGCCTCCGTCGCCGTGACCGACGCCATTGCCGGATGTGGGTTCGACGGTGCGGCGACAGTACTTTACCGCTTCATCTGGAACACCTTCTGCGACTGGTATGTGGAGCTGTCCAAGCCCCTGCTGACGGGGGCAGATGAAGCCGCCAGAGCCGAAACCCAGGCTGTTGCGGCCTGGGTGCTCGACCAGATCCTCAAGCTCCTGCATCCGATCATGCCCTATCTGACCGAGGAGCTGTGGGCGCAGACCGCTGATCTGGGCGCCGCACGGCCCGAAGGCCTGCTGATTGCTGCCCGTTGGCCAGAGCTTTCGCCCGATCTCATCGACATCAGGGCCCAGGCGGAAATCGACCTGATTGTCGCCACCGTAACGGAGGGGCGTTCGGTCAAGGCCGAGCTGAATGTGCCGCATTCAGCCCGGCCGGCCTTGCTGGTTATTGATGCCACACCAGAACAGCGTTCCGTGCTCGAGGCCAATGCCGCAGTCATTGCCCAGACCCTGAGGGTTTCCGAGGTGAAATTCGAGACCAATGCCCCCCTGGGGGCCATTCCTTTCGTTGTTCAGGGGGCGACCCTGGCCTTGCCCGTGGCAGAGTTCATTGATCTGGCTGCAGAAAAGGCACGGCTGACCAAGGAAATTGCCAGCCATGTCAGCGACATCGCCCACGTCATGAAAAAACTCGGCAATCCCGATTTCCTGGCCCGCGCCAAGGATGAGGTGGTCGAAGAAAACCGGGAGCGCCTGGCAGAGGCAGAGGCCGCCAGGACCAAGCTGGAAGGTGCCCTCAAGCGTCTTGAAGCTGTCGCCTGATCCCTTGTGCCATGGGGCAGGACGCCCCATGGTCAAGTCTGGATTCCGCTCACCCAACAGGATGCCAAGCATGCGTAATTTCATGATCCTGATCGCGGCCATGATGCTGACGGTCATTGCCGCGCCCGGCCAGGCCGAAGACGCCCCCAAGCCAGATGCAGCAAAGATCGATCTGCCCGCATTCCCCGCGGATGCATCGATCAAACAGGTCACCCATGTGGCCGGCAAGACGCTGAACTATACCGCCACCATCGGCTCACTGCCGGTTCGCGATGAGAAGGGAAAGAAGATCGCCGAGGTGGTCTTCGCCGCCTACACCCTCGATGGCCCCCGTGATCCCCGGCGCCCGATTACCTTTGCCTTCAATGGCGGTCCGGGGGCGGCCTCGGTCTATCTGAACCTGGGTGCCATCGGCCCTAAGCGCATCCAGTTCGGGGCCCAGGGAGACTCCGCTTCCGACCCCGCAACACTGGTGGACAATCCCGGCACCTGGATGGACTTCACGGACATGGTGTTCATCGATCCTGTCGGCACAGGTTTTTCGCGCAGTCTTGTGGATGAAGCCGAGACCAAAAAACGCTTCTTCCAGGTCAAGCCGGATATCGAATACCTTTCGCGGATCGTTTTTGACTGGCTGGTCAGGAACGGCCGCATGGCCTCGCCCAAATATGTGGTGGGGGAGAGTTATGGCGGCTATCGGGCCCCGGCGATTGCCCGCTATCTGCAGGCCGAACT
>CAIYSH010000401.1 GCA_903928755.1 uncultured Alphaproteobacteria bacterium
ATTCGGCGTCCTTACCGGCCAGATTGGCGGCCTGGTATTCCGTCGGGAAGGTCACCTTGACCACAACGCTGTCGCCGGGCTTGGCACCGACCAGCTGTTCTTCAAAGCCGGGTATGAACTGCCCCGATCCCAAGGTCAGATCGGCACCTTCCGCCGCACCGCCGTCAAAGGCCACCCCGTCTACCTTGCCCAGAAAATCGATAACCAGCTGATCACCGTCCTTGGCCTTAAGGGACTTGCCCGTCCTCGGCTCATAGGTCCGGTTGGACTTTGCCAGCTCGTCAAGAGCTTCCTTGACCTCAGCTGAGGTGGGCTCATAGACCGGTTTCTTGAGCGAAATCTGGGTCAGATCCGTCAGAGCGAAATCCGGCATGATGTCCAGGGAAATCTCGTAAGACAGGTCAGCCTTGCCATCGACGACGGCCTGGATGTCGCCTTCCGGCTTCAGGTCAGGCTCGCTGGCCGGACGCAGGTTGTTGTCTTCGATCACCTTCTGGGTGGTGTCGTTTATGGTCTTTTCGACCACCTCACTCATCAGGGATTTGCCGAACATCTTGCGGACATGGGCTGGCGGCACCTTCCCGGGCCGGAAGCCCTTTATGTTCAGGGTCGGGGCAATTTCCGCAACCCGCGCTTCATAAAGGGCATTCAGATCGGCCGCAGGAACGGTCACGCCGTAAACGCGGCTCAGGCCTTCGCCAGACTTCTCAACAATCTGCATCGACATTCTAATTTCCTCGGACCCGGCGCCACGTTGCAATGCCAGGCCCGCATTGGGCGTGAAAATGTAAGCGCCGCCAGGGCAGGCGGCGAGCGGGCGACCTTATGTCATGTGACCTGCATCGGGCCAAGTCCAAAGCGACATGACGGCTTCAACCTCACGAATTCCCGCAAATCAGTGTTGGCGCAGCTCAGGGTTTGCACGTAAGGACCAGCCCGAGTGCGGGCGTGGCGGAATTGGTAGACGCACTGGATTTAGGTTCCAGCGCCGCAAGGCGTGGAGGTTCGAGTCCTCTCGCCCGCACCAAAAGCTCCTCAGTGGGGCCGGTCATCCGGGCCCATGTCCGCCAGCATACTCGAAAACCAGAGGCACGAGGGACAGGACCAACAGCAAGGCCATGCTGATATTGAACAGCCGCAGGCGTTCAGGCCGATCCAGAAACCCCCTGAGACTGACGCCGAACCCCGCCCAACCAGCAATGCATGGAGCATTGACGACCACAAAGACCAGACTGACGAGGACGATATTCAGGGCATATCTAGCTTGAGGCGCATAGGTTGTCACAGCCGTGATCCCCATGATCCAGGCCTTTGGATTGATCCACTGAAATGCCGCCGCCTGCAGGAAGGTCATGGGCGCACCCGACGCCCCGACCTCGGCCAGTCCACTGGCGTTGGCAATTTTCCAGGCCAGCCAGAGCATGTAGGCCGCACCACCGAGTGCCAGAACCGTATGCAGGATCGGAAAATGCAGGAAGACCTGTCCCAGGCCCAGTCCTACGGCCAGGACCATGAAACCGAAACCAAGCGAAACCCCAAGCATGTGAGGCATGGTAAGGCGAAAGCCGAAATTGGCCCCCGACGCCATCAACATGGTGTTGTTAGGACCCGGCGTGATCGACGAAACGAAACAGAAAGCGACCAGCGCACTCAGCAATTGTGGTGACATTCAAAGACTTTCGCGAACCTGAGCCCCCTTCAATGCAAGGGAACTGCCTCCTTGCGTTTCGGAGGGGGACGCGATGTCCGCATTGCCTCTAGCGACGGGATTTCGCGCGTGCCCTTGCCGGTGCGGCCACGCGCGATACGGCCACAGCCGTTGCGACGAGGGTCAGAAAAGCGCCAGCTAGCAGGGTCATTGGGCAGATCTCCATGCAGGAGTGGACGCTAACACGACAATTTGGCGAAGGCCAAGCGCCATCTATCTGGCGGCATGGAGCTTACGAAGAATTGATGGTGCCAGGGCTGGCAGGTCTTCAGCGATGAGTCCCGGGCCAAAGGCCTCCCCGGCCTCGGCATGGATCCAGGCTGCGGCACACGCTGCCTCGAAACTGTCCATACCCTGCGCGATCAGGCCGGCGATGAACCCGGCCAGGACATCACCTGACCCTGCGGTGGCAAGCCAGGGGGAACCATTGGTGCTGACCGCAGCACGACCATCCGGGTGCGCAATGACGGTATCAAACCCTTTGAGCAGGACCACAGCGTCAGCCTTGGCCGCAGCCCGGCGCGCGGCGGTGATCCGCTCTGGCGTCGCGGCAAGCAGTCCAGGAAACAGTCTCTCGAACTCTCCGGGATGAGGGGTAAGGACATCGTCGACGTCGAGGGCGGAGAAAAGTTCTTCAGGATCGTCACGAAAGACCGTGATGGCGTCGGCGTCGATCACGAGGGCCGCGCCGGTCCGGGCAAGCGCGAGGGTATTCAGGAGGGTTGACTCCGTCACGCCGGCCGCAGGCCCGATGACCACAGAGTCCACATGGGCGCAGATCTGCTCCAGATCGAGCTCGGTTTCAAAGGGCCGCAACATGACCGCTTCCAGATGGCTGGCATTGATCGCCAGGGACTCTGGCGGCGAAGCCAATGTGACGACCCCCGCCCCGATCCTGAGACCAGCCCGGGATGCCAACCTGGCCGCCCCCGTATTCCAGGGATCGCCGCTGACCACCACCATCCGGCCGCGGGCGTGCTTGTGGGAGCTTGAGCCCGGCCAGGGGAATTGCGCAAGCCAGAGCTCGGGACCATTTTCGGTAATGTCGCCTTCCACTGCTGGGAGACCGATATCGGCCACAACCAGCTCCCCGCAGCGCGCAAGACCCATGGTCAGGACGTGGGCGATTTTCTTCGCATGGAAGGTGACCGTAAGGTCCGCCCAGAAGGCTATGTCACCCAGTGGTTTTCCGGTGTCACCAGACAGGCCGCTCGGCGTATCGATCGCCACAAGGGTCCCGGTTCGCGCTTCTGAAGCTCGGGCCATGCGCGCGGCCACACCTTCAAGCGGACGGCCCAGCCCGGCACCGAACAGGGCATCGACCGTAAGCTCCGGCTGATGTCCGGTCTGGCCAAGCGCATGGACCGGTCCGGTCCACAGGGAGGCCGCGACAACGGACGCAGCAGTCAGCGGCTCTCCAAGGGCTTCGACCCAGACCGGCCAGCCCCTTTCAGCAAGCAGGCGGGCGACAACATAGCCATCCCCGCCATTATTGCCGGGGCCGCAGAGGACGGCGGTCGGTCGAGGATGATATCTTTCGCAAATCTCATCTGCGACGGCCTGACCGGCCCTGGCCATCAGGTCATACATCGACAGGCCCCCGGCAAGGGCGGCAGCATCGGCCGCCTTCATTTCAGCCAGGGTCAGGATCGGGGCTCCGGTCATCTCCAGCCTCAGAGCACGCCCGTCGAGGCTTCAGGCCCTCGGGCCACCAGGGTCAGGATATGGCCATCGGTTTCAAGCGTGGACACCGATGCATGATCCGGACGGAAAACCAGAACCCTTGGGTCCTCCGCCAGCAGGGACATGACAGCATTGATCGCCACATAATGACTGAAAACCGCGGTTCCACCCCGCGATAGCAGGGATGAGGCGACGTTACGACGCCAGGCCTCGTAATCGAGATCGCCCTTGGCATCCTTCCACTGTCCCTGGAACACCTCCCGCAGCCAGCCGGGGCGATCCTCGGCGGACAGGTCTCCGGGTGTGGGAATTTCTCCGACAGAGGCATCAATTTCCACCTCGACACCCAGGGCGTCTGCGGTCGGCTGAGCGGTTTCCCGGCAGCGGCGCAGGGGCGAGCTTACCACCCTTGAGGGGCGCTGGTCGGCAGGCAGACCGAGCAGATGGTCCCGCGCCGCTTCGGCCTGCGCCTGGCCTGTGGCATCGAGGCCCGGGTCTTCGTCGGCTTCGCCCCAACTGGCGGCCGGCTTGCCATGGCGGATCAGATAAATTCGGGACATGGGGTCAGGACTCAATCTGGAATGAAAAGGTTCTTGCCGGTTTCAGCGGAAAATTCGACACGGCCGGGCCGCCCGACACCCTCGCGCGCCTCAAGCGAAGCCAGGACCGCCGGATCTTTCGGTGTCTGCGCCACAAATCGACGGTTCTCGGAATCGCGCCCGATGACAATCCCCAGCATGTAACCTTCGCGACCATGCACCACGGTATAGGTTTCAATGGTGGCAGAACCTGATGGCTGTTCGATGACAGTCGGATGATCCAGGGCGTCAATTTCTGACTGCAGCCCGGCGGAACTGTTTGCCGCAAAAGGGTCTCTGGGTCTGGAAGCGCCATAGATCCCTGTCGACTGCTTGGTCAGATACCAGCCATTCGCGGTGACGAGCCCGAACTCTCCCGGTCTGGCCCGCAACCTATGGATCATGGCAACCACACTGTGCATGACATAGTTGTTTCCGGGCCCGCCCGCATAGGGCAACCCTCCCGTGACGGTCAGTCCGCGTGGATCCTCCAGATCAAGACCGATTTCCTGGGCGCCGATCTGCACGGCAGACGGGAAACAGGAGTAAAGGTCAAAGTGCGAAACCCTGTCCAGACCGATCCCGGCAAGGTCCAGGGCCCTGGCACCCGTCAATCGCATGGCCGGGCTGGAATGGTAGTTTTGCCTGTCCAGGGGGAACCAGAGGTCATGGGCATCGGCGCATCCGTGCAGGTAGACCAGCCTGTCCTCTGCCACACCCAGCGCTCTGGCCTTGCCCAGGCTGGTGATGATGACCCCTGCAGACTGATCAACCTCCATGATGGCGTTGAGGTATTTTGGATATGGGAACCCGACCATGCGATTGCGCCCGGTGACCGTCACCAGTTCCTCGGGTGACCTGACCAAAGGAAACCAGGCTTCCGGATTGTCTGCGGCGACCCGGGTGAACGGGCTGAACAACCGTCCGAGGTGGGCCTGATGATCGACAATTGACCGCCCTGCCCGCGCCCGAAGAGCATTCTCGAACAGCGGGTAGGTATTGATCGGCCGGCCCATCCCGTGCCGGGCTTCATAGGCGCTGACCCCGGGCCTGGGGTCACCGATGCGGTCGGGTTTCGGCAGATCATCGGCGTCATCCCAATCTGCGAAGCCGATGCCCCGGCTCAGCCGCTTGACACCGGACCCGAGGAACTCGGCCCCCACCACCAGGACGAACTCACTCTCACCCCGGGCAATCCGCTCACAGACCAGGTTGATCGCGTGCTGCGGACTGTTGCCCCCCATCTCCGCATAGACAGACCAGTGGGGCTCAGCGCCCAGCCGCCTGGCCAGGGTCGCAGGCGGGTTGGTGGAGTGCGGTATGACCCTCGGATCGCCCTCGGCGTCCACCGCAAAACCCATCACCGCCAGGCCGTCAATGGTGCCCAGCGCGCCCGGGGACAAGCCCGCATCCTGCACCGCCCGATCCGCTGCAATCTTCAGCAATTCAGTGGGAGATGGTGAACTGGCTGCCTCCCCACGATAGGTGAATTGCCCCGCGCCGATGAGGACTGGCGTTCGATCACTCACGACTTTCATCCCCCATTGGCTTCTGCCACTGATCCTAGGGACAGAAATGCGCCGAACAAGTCGAATTGGGACATGATCAATTCTTGTGCGGAGAACGCCTACAAACTACACAACGGACAAGTCTGAGCCGTTTCGGCCCGGAACAGTTCAGCCCGCCTATTGTCCAGGTCGCGCTCCGCGTGCTCCTTGCAAACCGGCAGGCCGATATCGCCCTTGCTCCAGACGTTGGGTCCATGAAGAAGATCGAAGCGATTATAAAACCCTTCAAGCTCGACGAGGTGAAGGAAGCCCTGCAGGACCTCGGCGTGCAAGGGATGACGGTGATCGAAGCCAAGGGCTACGGGCGTCAGAAGGGTCACACCGAACTCTATCGGGGCGCGGAATATGTGATCGATTTCCTGCCCAAGATTAAGATTGAAGTCGTCGTATCCGATGACCAGTTACAACCGGCGCTTGACGCAATCGTCAATGCGGCGCGCACGGGCCGGATCGGAGACGGAAAGATATTTGTTTCGGAAATCCTCGACGTGCTGCGCATACGCACCGGCGAGACAGGTGCAACAGCGGTCTAGGCCGCACGTAAGCAGACTATTGAGAAGGGGATAGAACCATGGCTACGGCCCAAGACATTCTGAACGAGATCAAGGAAAAAGACGTTAAATACGTCGATGTCCGCTTCACGGACATTCGCGGCAAGATGCAGCACGTGACCTTCGACATCGATCTGGTGGACGAAGACTTCCTGAATGACGGCACCATGTTCGACGGGTCGTCGATCGCCGGCTGGAAGGCCATCAACGAAAGCGACATGAAGCTGCGTCCGGACCTGGACACCGCCATCATCGACCCCTTCTACCAGCAGACCACGCTCTGCCTGTTCTGCGATGTGGTGAACCCCGACACGGGCACCCCCTACAACCGCGACCCGCGGTCCATTGCCAAGTCCGCCCTGAATTTCGTGAAGTCCTCGGGCATAGGCGACACCGTGTTTTTCGGCCCTGAAGCGGAATTCTTCATCTTCGATGACGTGAAGTGGTCCACAGCTCCGCATAATACGGGCTATTCCTACGATGCCAGCGAACTGCCGGTGAACACCAACAAGGACTATCCGGAAGGCAATATGGGCCACCGTCCCGGGCCCAAGGGTGGCTATTTCCCGGTAAACCCGGTTGACAGTGGTCAGGATCTCCGCGGCGAAATGCTTGCCGTCATGGGCGAGCTGGGCATGAAACCCGAAAAGCACCACCACGAAGTGGCTCCGGCCCAACACGAGCTGGGTCTGAAGTTCGACACCATGATCATCATGGCCGACCGCCTCCAGCTCTATAAGTATGTCATCCACAATGTGGCGGCGGCTTACGGCAAGACGGCGACCTTCATGGCCAAGCCGATGTTCGCAGACAATGGTTCGG
>CAIYSH010000402.1 GCA_903928755.1 uncultured Alphaproteobacteria bacterium
CCTTGCCTGAACCGCGCCAAGTGCGAGAAACGCGGTAGTTGAGGCGAGGAGCCCCCGCCGACTGATCGCCTGCATGTCTTTGTCTTCCTGATACGGGATTGCCAATTGGTAGGATCAGCCGGTTCGTTGCGTCAAAGCATCGATCCCTGGAACCGGCTGTGTCCTCTCACTCATTGAATGTCCGACCTAGTTCGGCAGGGCGTAGACAACATAGGCGCCGGGTTTCTGGGGACCGGCATTGGCGGCCTGACGCCCGCGCGGCGACCCGGTGGCGACGGCGACATACTGCCTGCCCCCGATCATGTAGGTGATCGGGGTTGTCCCGAACCCGGGCAGGGTCGTCTCCCAGACCAGCTTGCCGTTGGTCTTGTCATAGGCCTGAAGCCGGGGGCCGCTGGAGATGAGCAGCAGGCCGCCGCCGGTCACCAGGGGCCCGCCACCCATGGTGAAGGGCACCGTCCAGATATAGGCTCCGGTATTCATGTCGATGGCATTCAGGGTGGCCAGGGGCCCCTTCAGATAGGACTGGCCTGTGGGATCCACGAACGATCGATAGCCGGTGAAGACGTATCGCGAAGATCCGGCCCCCTCGCCAACTCCGGGCTTGCGGAGAGGCGGTGGCTCGGTTCCTGGAAGGTCAGCCCCGGTGGTCAGATAGGACACCAGATTGTCCAGGGTGGACTGGGGAAGACTTGCAAAGGGCGGCATGCGTCCCCGGCCCTTGCGGATCACTTCGGCGATTTCGGCCTCGGTCATGCGGCCCTTCAGATCCGCAACCCCTGGGAATTCCGGCGGATTGCCGCTGCGATCGCGGCCGTGGCAGGACGAACAGCTGGTCAGATAGGCGTTTTCGCCAATGCCCGCTGCGCGCATCTTGGTGTAGTCGACCAGTCCGGAAATCGACGATCCATTTGCCGAGCTTGCATAAAGCACGCCGCTTCTGTCCGCTGCGAGCCCGTAGAGGGAAGGGCCCCCTGCAAAACCAGGCGCCACCAGGGTCTCCTTGTCGACGCTGAGCGGTATGAAGTGGCCGCCGCCGCCCGCAAGGGCCCCGTAGGCTCTTCTGGCCCGGGCTGCGGCCTCGGGGGAGTGATCGGTCAGATCCGCAGGGCTGATGCTGGTGCGGGAAAGCGGCCGGGGCATGGTGGGGATCGGCTGGGTTGGCCAGGCCTGTTCGCCGGGGACTGTACTGGCCGGGAAGCGGGTTTCCCTGATGGGCCAAAGGGCCTTTCCGGTGACGCGATCAAAGGCATAGACCAGGCTGTGCTTGTTGGTGGCGACGACGATATCCTGGGTCTTGCCGTTTCGCTTGACGCTCATCAGCAGGGGGGCAGAGGTTGAGTCTGAATCCCACAGGTCATGGTGCACCTGCTGGAAGTCCCAGAGGCGCCTTCCGGTATTGGCGTCCAGGGCGATGGTCGAGTTGGCGAACCGGTTGCTGCCAATCCGGTCGGCACCATAGAAATCCTCGGACGGCGAACCGGTATTGATGAAGACAATCCCCCGCTTGATATCGATGGTTGTCCCTTGCCAGGCATTGGCGCCACCCTGGGTCTGCCAGGCGTCCTTGGGCCAGGTCTCTGCGCCCGGCTGACCTTCATGGGGTATGGTGTGGAAGGTCCAGACCAGCTTGCCGGTCCGGACGTTATAAGCCCGGGCTGGACTGGGGGAGGCGGGCAGGGTCTCTGCCACACGCCCACCGCCTACGATGATGAGGTCACGGTAGACCTGAGCCGGCGAGGTCAGGAAGAAGACATTGTCCTCGGCCTTACCGCGCAGGTTTTCACGCAGGTCGATATGTCCGCCATTGCCGAATCCGGCATCGGGTTTGCCGGTGGCCGGATCGATCAGGAAGATCATGTTCTGGTTTGAGAAAATCAAGCGGGTGGACTTGCCGTCGCTCCAGCTCGTCAGGCCGCGGATTGGCTGTCCGCCAGGAATTTTGGGGTCAAACTCCCATTTCAGGCCACCTGTGACGGCGTCCAGAGCAAGCAGTCTCTGGGTTGGGGTTGTTGCGAAAAGGGTGCGGCCCAGGACCATGGGCTGGCCCTGAAGGGCACCAGGTTCAAGCGGGAAGCTCCATACCGGCTTCAGGGTCGCGACATTGGCCTTGGTGATCTGGGCCAGGGGCGAATAGTGATCCTGTCCCTGGCCGCCATTATAGGCCCAGCCGACATCGCCGCTCCGGGTGACTGCGGCGGCACCCGCCAGGCTGCTGGCTGCCAGGACAGCTGCGGCGGCCAAACCAGCCTGCCAGGCGATTCTTGGGGTATTGCCCATGGGCTTCCTCATTGCTTGTCCAGGGGGCCTATCGATCCGGAAATGGAGGCGACTGGCCCTTGGTCAGGGTGCGAATTCGATAAATGTTCACCCCGGACGTCAGGAACAGGCTGCGCCCGTCCTCGCCAAAGGCGACATTGCTGGTCATGGCGGGGGTCTGTATGCGGCCGAGCATATGCCCGTCCGGTGCCAGGACAATGATCCCCCCGGGACCGGTGGTCCAGACATTGCCCCGGGCGTCCACCTTCAGGCCATCCGGCACACCCCGCCCCATGGGCGAGTTCGAGGTGAACCGGGCGAAATCCCTCGGGTTCGACAAGACTCCGTCGGTCCCGATGTCATAGGCGCGGATATACATCTGCGGAGTGCTGTTGGCGACATAGAGGATCTTGCCGTTCGGCGAGAGGCCAATCCCGTTGGGCATGGTCATGTCGGTTATGACCGCCTCGACCTTACCCTTTTTCCAGCGGAAGACTCCGTTGAACGGGATGTCCTTGTCGGGGGGGGGCGGTGCGCCTGGCGTCCGGTCGAAGCTGGGCAGTCCAAAGGGCGGGTCGGTAAACCAGATGCTCCCGTCGCGCCCGACGATCATGTCATTGGGGCTGTTGAAGCGCTTGCCGTCCAGGCTGGGGATCATGGACCCGGTGGTCCCGTCCGGCGACAGTCTGCCTATGTCCCGGGCTGCCTGGCGGGCAATGAGGATTTGTCCGGATTTCCAGATGGCAAGGCTGGTGGGCCCCTGATTTACCTTTGAGCCTGGATCAAGCCGTCCACTCGCCTTGTCCAGCAGGACCCGATAGGTCCCGTCGAGACTGACCTCATAGATGGGGCCGTTCTTCTGGTCGGAAACCAGCAGCCTTCCCCGGTGCCAGAGGGGACCCTCACCACTGAACCCGGGGATGACCGCTATGGTCTCAAGCTTGGTGTCCGCTGCGATCAGCCTGTCAAAGGCCGGATCCAGCCGGATGATCTCGAAGGACCTGGGTGGTGCAGGGCTTGCGGGGGGAGCGGGCGGAGGTGTCTGCGCGAAAGCCGCCCCCGCCCATGTCAGCCCGCTGACAAGCCCT
The DNA here is from genome assembly GCA_903928755.1 of uncultured Alphaproteobacteria bacterium. Lineage (GTDB taxonomy): Bacteria > Pseudomonadota > Alphaproteobacteria > Caulobacterales > Caulobacteraceae > Phenylobacterium. The sequence continues at coordinate 3,348 of CAIYSH010000402.1, forward strand.
GCAAACAAATGCCGCATGAGGGTCAGGCGGCCGCCTTCGACAGGTTGCGCGACAGGAAGGCCGATA
>CAIYSH010000403.1 GCA_903928755.1 uncultured Alphaproteobacteria bacterium
GGCTCAGGCTCTGACTATTCCAGTTTCATCGGCCATCTCGGAATCGCGGCCATCAATTTCGGCTTTGGCGGGGAGGGGAATTCCGGCGGGGTCTATCACTCGGCCTATGATACCTGGGAGCATCATCTGGCTTTTGACGATCCGGGCCTGACCTATTCCGGTGCCCTGGCCAAGGTTGGCGGCCGTCTCGTCATGCGGATCGCCGACTCCGACCTTCCGGTCCAGCGCTATGGCAATTTCGCCGAGACGGTTTCAACCTATAGCGACGAGATCAAGCGTCTGGCGGACAGCAAGCGGGAGGCCCAGCAGGTCCAGGCCCGCCTGATCGCCGGAGACCTCTACAGGCTGGCCGATGATCCCAGGCGAACCAATGGTCAGCCGACGGCCCTGGCACCGGTGCCCTATTTCAACTTCGCGCCTCTGGACAATGCCATTGCGCACCTGAAGCGCAGTGCCAAGGCCTATGATCAGGCCCTTGCGGCCAAGGGGGCCACCCTCGCGCCTGAGGCCAGGGCCAGGCTGTTCGAGATGCAGCGCAGTCTGGAGCAGGCCTTGACCAATGACATCGGTCTGCCGGGGCGTCCCTGGTACAAGAACCTTGTCTACGCTCCGGGACGTTTCACCGGCTACGGCGCCAAGACCCTGCCGGGCGTCCGTGAAGCGATCGAAGAGGAGCGCTGGGCTGATGCGGACAGGTATTCGGTTCTGACGGCCCAGGCCCTCGACACCTATGCCACCCGTCTTGATGAAGCGGCAAAACTGATCACCGGTGCCTGACCCCCTTGGTTGGACGGTCGAAGTGGAACTGCGGCGAGATCGCCTCGGGGAGGACGGCATGCAAGGTTTCTGGCGGCGACCGCAGGTCGTCACGCTCCTGCTGGTGCTGTTCTCACTGCCGAACCTGATCGGGCTGTTAAGCCTGCTGCAGGGGCATGGTGTCTGGTTCAACGATCTTGATGCCGTGCTTTGTGGTGGTTGGCGGGTCGCACACAATGTTTCGGCCTATGATACGGCAATCGCCTGTCCGGGCGGAAATCCAGCGCCCTATATGTACCTGCCCCAGTTCGCGAGCCTGATTGCGCCAACCCTCCGTGGCCCGGATATCGTGTCATTGCGCCATATCCTGGGTCCGCTGTCGGTAATCGGGGTTCTCGGTTTCTACTATGCGTTCATCCTTCGACCGATTGACGGGGCCTCGCACCTGCAAAGGGCACCGATTCTGGCCCTGACCAATGGTGCATCCCTGGTCTGCGGTAATATCGCCATCTTCTGTCATGGCCTTGTGGTCGGTCTTGCCTTGCTGGCGCCCCGGCGCACCTGGCTGCTGGTCGCCGCAATCATTATTGTGGCGGTCATCAAGCCGATCTTCCTCACCTATCTGGTCATTCTGGCTTACCAGCAGGCCCCACTGAGCCGGAGGGCATTTCATATCGCCATTGCCCTGGTCCTGGCGGGGATGGCTGCCCTCCTGGTCTGGTTCACGGGCGGAACCGAGCTGGGAGTCTGGCGTGCGGCCATTTCCGGCGTCGTCGTGGCGGCCCAGCCGGGGTTCGGCTTTCTGACCATCATGCAGCTTCTGGGCGTCGAACCTTCAGGTCTGGTGATCCTGTTCTCATATGCCGTCTTTGCCGCAGCGGTCGGTCTTGGCGGTCTTGTTCTGGCAGAGGTCAGGGACCTGAGTCCGCAATCGCGCACCCTGCTGGCCATCGGGGTGGCACAAATCCTCAACCCGCGACTCATGACCTATGATTTCGTGCTCCTGGCTCCCCTGGTGGTCGCCATGACTGCCGTGCCTGAAAAGACCCGACAGACCCTGACCGCCGCCATGGTCATCATCGGATGCGCCACCGTCGCGATCCAGCTCGGCCCTTACAGGGGATTGCTGCTCCTGGTCCCGACCTTGATCATCGGACTCTATTTGCGCGCGGTCTGGCTGGCAGTGCGTGACCTGCCGGCCTGGTGGGCGGCAAGGCGTTCCCCGCCCGCCGCCGCAGCCTGACCGGGGATCAGTTCGCCGCCAGGGCCTTGTCGAGGTTGGCTGCCACCTTGTCGATGAAGCCCTCGGTGGTCAGCCAGCCCTGGGTATCGCCGACCAGCAGGGCGAGATCCTTGGTCATGGCCCCGCTTTCCACAGTCGAAACGCAGACCTCTTCCAGGATCCTGGCGAAGCGGTCCAGTTCGGCATTGCCGTCCAGCTTGGCCCGGTGTTGCAGGCCGCGGGTCCAGGCGAAGATCGAGGCGATGGAATTGGTCGATGTGCTCTCGCCGCGCTGATGCTGGCGGAAGTGACGGGTCACGGTGCCGTGGGCGGCCTCGGCTTCCATGGTCTTGCCGTCCGGGGTGATCAGCACTGAGGTCATCAGGCCCAGCGAGCCGAAGCCCTGGGCGACCTGGTCGGACTGGACGTCGCCGTCATAGTTCTTGCAGGCCCAGATGAAGCCGCCGGACCACTTGAGGGCCGAGGCCACCATGTCGTCGATCAGGCGGTGCTCATAGGTAATGCCGGCTTCCTTGTAGCGGGCGGCATATTCCGTTTCGTAGACTTCCTGGAAGATGTCCTTGAACCGGCCATCATAGGCCTTGAGGATGGTGTTCTTGGTGGACAGGTAGACCGGGTATTTGCGGTCCAGCCCATAGGTCAGGGAGGCGTGGGCGAACTCACGGATCGAGTCCTCCAGATTGTACATGGCCATGGCCACACCAGCGCCGGGATAGTCGAACACTTCATGCTCGATCACCTGGCCGTCCTCGCCCGTCCACTTGATGCTCATCTTGCCCTTGCCGGGCACGACAAAGTCGGTGGCGCGATACTGGTCGCCGAAAGCGTGGCGGCCGATGATGATCGGCTGGGTCCAGCCCGGGATCAGCCGCGGGACGTTCTTGCAGATGATGGGTTCGCGGAACACGACCCCGCCCAGAATGTTGCGGATGGTGCCGTTGGGCGACTTCCACATCTTCTTGAGCTTGAATTCCTCGACCCGGGCTTCGTCGGGGGTGATGGTGGCGCACTTCACGCCCACGCCGTATTTCTGAATGGCGGCGGCTGAGTCCAGGGTGACCTTGTCGTCGGTCGCGTCCCGATGCTCCATACCGAGGTCGTAATAATCCAGATCAATGTCCAGATAGGGGAAGATCAGCTTGTCCTTGATCCATTTCCAGATGATGCGGGTCATCTCGTCCCCGTCGAGGTCCACTACGGGGTTGGCGACTTTGATCTTGGCCATGGGGACAGGCGCTCCGGAAGCGTAACAGACAGGTTTCCCTGCATATAACCGGCGTCGGGCGATGCGCAAAGCTTGAGTGCGTCTGACCTTGCCTAAACTGCGCCGAGGTCCGAAAAGCGCGCATGACTTCTCAACCGCCCTGCATCATCCTCGACAAGCCGCAAATGGGCGAAAATATCGGCTCCGTCGCCCGTGCCATGGCCAATTTCGGGCTTTCGGACCTGCGTCTGGTCAATCCGAGGGATGGTTGGCCCCAGGAAAGGGCCTGGGCAACGGCGTCTGGTGCCGAGTGGCCGCTCAATGCTGCCCGGGTCTACGACAGTGTTGAAACGGCCATTGCAGACCTGCATCTGGTCTATGCAACGACGGCGCGTCCCCGGGAACTGCAGACGCCGATTCTCACCCCCCGCGAGGCCTGCGCCGAACTGGTCCGGGAAGTCGGGGCCGGACGACAGACCGGGCTGCTGTTCGGAGGCGAACGGGCCGGGCTGGAAACCGCCGACATTGCCCTCTGTCAGTCGGTTGTGACCCTGCCGATTGATCCCCGGTTCCGGTCACTCAACCTGGCCCAGGCGGTGATCATTCTGGCCTATGAATGGCGGATGAGCCTGACGGCGGGTGTTCCGCCCGCCTTCCGCGATGCGCCGGACCCCGCCGAAGCCAAGGCCATGCTGGGTCTATATGAGCATTTCGAAAACGAGCTGGATGCTGCGGGCTTCTTCCATCCGCCGGAAAAGAAGCCGTCAATGGTCCAGAACCTGCGCTCGGCATTGGCAAGGGCCCGATTTTCGGATCAGGAAGTCCGCACCTTCAGAGGCGTTGTTACGGCACTGTCAAAGGGGCGAGGCCGCATGCTGGAAAAACTGGTCAAGAAAACCGTACAGGGGAACCCCGAATGAGCACGGACAAACTGCAGGACCTCAAGGTCGCTTCCGCCACAGCCTGGCGATTTACCCTGCCTCTGATCGAAATTTCGACGACGCGGAGCCGCGGCCAGATGAATGGTTCGCAAATGAATGTGTTCGGCCACATGCGACGACTGGCCGACCACCGAGCCCGGGCCGTCACAACGCCCAACAATGACACCTTCTATTCCACAGCCCAGGTCGACCTGTCCCGGGGACCGGTGACGGTCACCCTGCCGCCCACGGGAGATCGTTATCTGTCGCTCCAGTTGATGGACGCCTACACCAATTCCTTTGCCATTCTGGGAACCCGGACCACCGGCAATGGGGGTGGAACCTTTACCCTGGTCGGTCCAGGAGATGCGGCAGAAGGCGTTCAGGTGGTGCGTTGTCCGACCGTTCATGTCTGGGCCCTGGCCAGGATCCTGGTGGACGGTCCTCATGACGTCGAAGCTGCCAAGGCCGTGCAGCAGGGCATTTCCATGCAGGGGCCAGCTGCGGAAACGCCGGGCCCCTTTGCCCATCGTGGAGCAAGCTGGCGTGACTATTTCACTTCAGCTGCCCAGTTGTTGAAGCTCAATCCCCCCATGGTCACGGACCGGGCCGAGGTCGCGTTGATGGCAGCGCTCGGACTTGAGGACTTCCGGCCGGACCGGTTTTCCGAACCCGAAGTCGCCGCCATAGAGGCCGGGATCGCTGAAGCCAGGGCCGCCTCAAAACGTGGCGGGCTGTCCGGAGCGGGCTTTGTCGAGGGATGGTCCTATCCTTCGGCCCGACTTGGCGACTTTGGTCAGGACTATGCCCTTCGCGCCGCCGTCGCCGTGTCAGGA
>CAIYSH010000404.1 GCA_903928755.1 uncultured Alphaproteobacteria bacterium
GACCTTCTCCAGACGCTTCACGACATTGAACAGCTCCAGCAGGTTCTGCTTGTCGGAGATTTTCACGCTGAGATGCGAAGCGATCCTGTCGGCGAGTTCACCGGGCGCTTCGACCTGTGGCATGGCCGCCAGCGCCTCGGGCGGCACCTTCTTGTTGAATTTCACATAGGCTTCAAACTGCTCGATGACAGCGCGGGACAGGGCCTCGGCCTCTGTGGACGCCGCGCCATCCTCAGTGATCAGGGTGATCTCGGCTTCATAGAATGCCGCTTCGTCTGTCAGCCGGACAATCGCCGCCCGGGCCTTGCCCTCGACAAGGACCTTGACCGTGCCATCCGGCAGCTTGAGCAGTTGCAGGACGGTCGCAATAACCCCGACCTGATAGATGGCAGACGGGTCCGGGTCGTCATCGTCCTTGTTTTTCTGGGTCGCAAGCAGGATCTGCTTGTCAGGGGTCTTCATCGCCTCTTCCAGGGCGCGAACGGTCTTCTCCCGGCCGACAAAAAGCGGCACCGGCTGGTGCGGGAAGACCACGATGTCCCGCAGAAGAAGGACTGGCAGGATCTGGTTCTCGGTCATGTTACATCAACTCCTCGCCGGCCCCCTCTGATCAAGCAGGGCGCGGCTCGATTTCGTATCCCAGACAATGCGCCTGGGCGGGACCTGCCCGTCGCCCTTCATGGCCACGTGTCAGTTCCTTTATGTGGCCGCTTTGAGCGCACATTCAAGCGTGGCCGCCTGAACCATGAACAGGAAAACGCCCCGCCAGTGGATGACGGGGCGTTCATTCAGCCTGATTGTCCAGTTCTAGGCGGCTCCGCCCTTATCACGACGCTCAGCATAGATCATCAGGGGCTGGGCCCGTCCTTCGACGACCTCGGCGTTCACGACCACCTCTTCGACCCCGTCATAGGTCGGAAGCTCGTACATCGTGTCCAGAAGTATGCTCTCCAGGATGGAGCGCAGCCCCCGGGCACCCGTCTTCCGGGAAATGGCCTTTCGGGCAACAGAGTTCAGCGCATCGTCCGTAAAGGTAAGGCCGACATTTTCCATGTCGAAGAGGCGCTGGTACTGCTTCACGAAGGCATTCTTGGGTTCGGTGAGGATCTTCACCAAGGCCTTTTCATCCAGGTCATCAAGGGTGGCAATGACCGGCAGACGCCCGACGAATTCAGGGATCAGACCAAACCGCAGCAGGTCATCAGGTTCGACCTGACGGAAAACCTCACCCGTTCTGCGATCATCAGGATCCGAAACCTTGGCTCCGAAGCCGATGGACGTCCCCTGCCCGCGCGCTGAAATGATTTTTTCCAGGCCCGCAAAAGCGCCACCGCAGATGAAGAGGATGTTGGTGGTATCGACCTGCAGGAATTCCTGCTGGGGATGCTTTCGGCCGCCCTGGGGCGGGACCGAGGCGACAGTGCCTTCCATGATCTTCAGAAGGGCCTGCTGCACACCTTCACCGGATACATCCCGTGTGATGGAAGGGTTGTCCGATTTGCGGCTGATCTTGTCGACTTCGTCGATATAGACAATGCCGCGCTGTGCACGCTCAACATTATAATCCGCAGCCTGGAGCAGTTTCAGGATGATGTTTTCGACATCCTCACCCACATAGCCCGCCTCGGTCAGGGTCGTTGCGTCCGCAACCGTGAAGGGAACATCAATGATTCGCGCCAGGGTCTGCGCCAGAAGGGTCTTGCCGGTGCCGGTCGGCCCAATGAGAAGGATATTGGCTTTTCCCAGCTCGACATCATTGTTCTTGGAGGCATGATTGAGACGCTTGTAATGATTGTGGACGGCGACCGAGAGGACCTTCTTGGCGTGGTCCTGACCGATGACATAATCGTCCAGCACTTCCCGGATTTCCTTGGGGGTCGGCACTCCATCCTTTGATTTCACAAAAGAAATCTTATGTTCTTCGCGAATGATGTCCATGCAGAGCTCAACGCATTCATCGCAGATGAACACGGTGGGTCCGGCAATCAGCTTGCGGACCTCATGCTGGCTCTTGCCGCAGAAAGAGCAGTACAGCGTGCTTTTGGAATCTCCGCTCGCGGCCTTGGTCATGCTCATTCTCACTCGTTAGAACAGGCATCCAATCTGGGAATACCCGTCAGCCCAGCGCCCCGGTCAGCGGCGCGAATGTTCCATACTACGTCAAAGCTAGTTGTGTATTCATTGACAATCTCTGATCCTGCCACGGATCACAAGCTTTTGCCGCAGGATCAAAGGCGAAGCCGCGACCCTGCGGTGGCAGAGCACCACGAATCCCTAGATGGGTCTGCCATGTCCCATCGACAAGACGGGACATGAAGACGGGGACGTAAGGTCGGATATGGCCAGGAAACTTCTGGGTGCCGGAGCGCCCCTGCGGCAATCAGCAGACGACATGCTCGAGGGGATCGGGCTCGTCGCCTACGATTTCGATGGCACCATCACTGCGCGCGATAGTTTCATGGCCTTTCTGAAGTGGCGCGTGCCTCGGGGGCGTTATGCCAGGGGCCTCATTCGTCTACTGCCGGCGGCCATTTTCTATCTGTTTCACCGTAACCGCGGCCGCCTGAAGGCCGCGGCGGTCAAGGAATTCCTCGCCGGTCTTCCAAAGGAGACCGTTGAAGCGCAAGCCTTGGCCTTCGTGGAGAACCAGGCCACGAATCTCCTTCGTCCGGACGCATTGCGCAGCTGGCGCTACTGGCAACAGAGACAGGCGCGACTGGTCATCGTAACGGCTTCGCCGGACCTCATTGTCGCCCCGTTCGCCCGAGGACTTGGCGCAGAGGCCCTGATTGCGACAGAACTCGCGGTTGACGCCTTCGGCCGTCTGACAGGTGGCTTTGCCACGCCGAATTGCCGCGGCCCCGAAAAGGTCAAGAGATTGCGGGCGATATTCGGTGATGACGTCAGACTTGCCGCTGCGTATGGCGATACGAGCGGCGATACGGAAATGCTCCGCATAGCGGAACACGCCGGTTATCGGGAGTTCCGGGAAAAGCCCTGATCATGGCGGGTTACAGGTTCAAGGTCGCCAAGCTGATCCGGGACAACCTGCCCGCCATGATGCGTGACCTAGGTCTGAAGGTGTTCGAATGGCGGCTTGAAGATCATGACTTTGATCTGGCCCTCCGCGCCAAGCTTCTGGAAGAGGCGGCAGAGGCTCATGCAGCCGCGACCCGGGACGATCTGGCCGAGGAACTTGCAGACCTTCAGGAGGTGATTCACGCCCTTGCCGCCCTGCATGACCTGACGCCGGAACATATTGACGCGGTCCGGCTTGAGAAACGTCGTGAGCGCGGCGGGTTTGATGGCAGGATTTTCAACGCCGCGGTCGAGGCCGATCATGGACTGCCCGCGGCGGCCTACTATCTGGCCCGGCCAGACCAGTACCCGCAGGAAACGTGAAGCACGCTTCGCCAGGGGCTCTGGACCGCTTGGGCGACCTTCTGGCAGCCCTGAGAGCCATTGATGGCCTGAACGAGAAAAGGCCCGGGATCTTCTACCGAAAATCCCGGGCCTTCCTGCATTTTCACGAAGACCCGGCCGGACTGTTCGCAGATATCCGCGACAATGCCGGGGTCGATTTCGACCGCTTTGAGGTCACCGATCAAGCCGTTTGGCCAGGCCTGATCACGGAGGTCCTCAGGCGACTTTAATCGTCGCCGCGGTTTTCCTGGACCTGGTCGATCAGGCCCCAGGCCTTGGCTTCTTCCGGTGTCATGAAGGTATCGCGGTCAAGCTTGTCCTCGACCTCTTCATAGGTCCGGCCGGTGTGCTTTGCGTAGATTTCATTCAGGCGACGCTTGGTCTTGATGATGTCCTCGGCGTGGCGCTCGATGTCCGAAGCCTTGCCGGAATAGCCGCCCGAGGGCTGGTGAACCATGATCCTGGCGTTGGGCAGGCTGATCCGCTGTCCTGGCGCACCGGCCATCAGCAGGAATGAGCCCATGGAGGCCGCCATGCCCATGCAGAGAGTGACAATGGGGCACTTCACGTATTGCATGGTGTCATAAATCGCCAGGCCGGACGTCACTATCCCGCCGGGCGAGTTGATGTACATCTGGATTTCCTTCTTGGGGTTCTCCGCCTCAAGATAGAGCAGCTGGGCACAGACCAGGGCGGCCATGCCGTCCTCGACCGGGCCACTCACGAAAATCACCCGCTCCTTCAGCAGGCGGGAGAAAATATCAAACGCCCGCTCACCGCGGCTGGTTTGCTCAACCACCATGGGAACGAGGTTGAGGGCGGTCGTCGCCGGATCACGCATGGGAAGATGCCCTTCATCAATGGAAGACGACTCTGAACTTTGAGCCGCATTGTCTGCCGATATCGCGTGTCGGCAAGCCAGTTGCAAGGTGAGTGAAAGGTCTGAAGAAAATCCCTCATCATCGCTGATGAGGGATTTTGCAGGAACCAGGGTCTCAAACGCAGATCAGAGATCGTAACCCGCCGGCATGTCGTCTTCCTTCAGGAGCTCGTCCTTGGAGACCTTTTCGTCCGTCACCTTGGCCTGGGCAAGTATCAGATCAACCACCTTGTCTTCGAAGATCGGCGCGCGAAGCTGGCCCTGAGCATTGGCATTCTGACGCAGGAAATCGAAAATCTGCTGGGCCTGCTGACCATATTTCATGGCTTCCTGCCGCATGGCCTCACCAAGCTCCTGGTCCGTGACCTGGACATTATTGGCGCGACCGATCTCAGCAAGGACAAGACCCAGGCGAACCCTGCGCTCGGCAATCTTGCGATACTCTGTCTGGAGCTGGTCTTCGGACTTCTCAGCGTCTTCCGGCGGAAGTCCGCCCTGTTCCTTGTCCTGCTGGACCTGGGACCAGATCTGTCCAAATTCGGCCTCAACCATTTTCGGCGGAAGATCGAAGGCGTGGGTTTCATCCAGCGCATCCAGAAGGGCGCGCTTGAGCTTGAAGCGCGAGGCTCCGGCATACTGATTTTCAAGGTTGGTCTTGAGGAGCTCAGTCAGCTTGTCGAGGTTTTCAATGCCCAGCCGTTCTGCCAGAGCGTCATCGGCCTTGGCCGCGAC
>CAIYSH010000405.1 GCA_903928755.1 uncultured Alphaproteobacteria bacterium
GCGTGATCATGAAAACGGTCAGGGACAGACTGCGTGACAGGTCGAGGATCATGTCATCAAAGGCGGCGGCTGCAATGGGGTCAAGGCCAGCCGTGGGTTCATCCAGGAACAGCAGGTCCGGGTCCAGCACCAGGGCCCGGGCCAGGCCGACACGTTTGCGCATGCCGCCTGACAGCTCCGATGGCTTCAGCAGGGCGACATCCGGTGCCAGGCCGACCAGTCCTATGCGCAGATCCGCCAGTTCGTGGATGGTCGTGCGTGACAGGTTCGTATGCTCGTAGAGGGGGGCTGCCACATTCTCCCTGACCGTCAGGTTGGAAAACAGGGCTCCCTGCTGGAACAGCACGCCCCAGCGTCGTTCGATCTCGCTCCAGCCCTTCCGGCTGGCGGTGTGGATGTCCTGACCGAAGACCTTGACCTGTCCACCTTCGGGTTTCTTCAGGCCTATCACCGTATTCAGCAGCACAGACTTTCCGGTTCCGGAGCCGCCGACCACGCCGAGTATCTCACCCCGCTCAACTGTCAGGTTGAGCTTGTCATGGATCCGGCGGGTTCCGAACTGCGAGACGACATCGATGATTTCGATGACAGGGTCCGAGGCGGGGCTCACAGGTCCATCTCCATGTAGAGAAGGGCAAACATCGCGTCGATCATGATGATGGCAAAGGTCGCATGGACGACGGCAGCGGTCACCCGTCTCCCGAGGGATTCAACATCTCCGCCGACTTCCAGCCCCTGCCGGCAGCCGATCCCCGCAATCACCGCCGCCATGACGGGGGCTTTGGACATGCCGATCCAGAAGTGGGTCGCGCCGACATTGTCGAGGATGCGCTGAAGGAAGAAGGTCGGGCCCAGGCCCAGAATGGTCCAGGTAATCAGGAGTCCGCCAAACAGCCCTGCCAGGGTGGCGACAAACGTCAGCAGCGGCACGGTAATCAGCAGGGCCGCAAACCGGGGGAAGACCAGGGCTTCGAACGGATCGACCCCCAGAACCATCATGGCGTCGATTTCCTGATTCATCTTCATGGAGCCGATTTCGGCGGCGAAGGCTGAAGCGGATCGGCCTGCCAGCAGGATGGCGGCAATGACGATATTGAACTCACGCAGAACGGCAATTCCGATCAGGTCGACTGAAAAGACCTCGGCACCGAACTGCCGGAGGGTATTTACCCCAAGGAGGCCGACAACCGCGCCGATGAAGAAGGACGTTGTCGCAACAATGGGCACGGCGTCGAGACCTGCCCTTTCTGCGAGGGCAAAACAGGAGGCCCACCTTACCCTGCCCGGGCGGACAATCAGGCGTCCCAGAACCACAAGCAGGTGCCCCACGAACACCATGGTGTCGACGAACTCCTTGCGGAGCTCTATGGCACCGCGTCCGATGCGGATGGTCATCTCGTGAAAACCGCGGGGGTGCCTGACCTCCTTCATGCGGGCATTGCTTGCCCGGGAGACCAGTTCCAGAAGTCGCAGCATTTCCGGGCGTCCCCGGGCCCGCGCGAGGTCAAGCCGCGTTCCGGCAGCGCGTATCAGTAGATAGGCACCCGTCGTATCCATCCGCTCGACGTCCTGGATGTCGAGATCGAAGCCATCCAGCCCGGCCATCGCCTTTGCGAGGTCCCGGCCACCATTTTCCACGCCGCTTCCAGACCATTTACCGGTCAGGGTGACGGTGACCCCCTCCGGGGTCTGGCTCACACGAAATGCAGCGGGTTGATCCATCAGTTCGCGGGATTGGCAGGGAAGACTCTGGAGGGTGGGACGAGGGGGCTTGTGATCATTCCGAGCTTACAGCCTTCTGGCTGCCCGCCCTAGAGTCTTTCTCGGTCGTCAGTGCTGTTGCGTCGGGCCGGTAGGCCCTGATGCGCAAAGACTGGGCACACATGATTTCGGGCTTGGCGCATCTGGCAGTGCCTCGAAGGAATGATTTCTGAGGGTAATTGCCTAGGGAAGGACCGGGTTTGCGGGCACGGAGTTCATTTATGACGATTTCCATTTTTTAAAACAAAACGATAAATGAGTTTTCTCAGGCCATATGCAGTCGGGCTTCGACATCGATTCTGAGCGGCATTGAGGTCTGGGCCCCGGCCCGGGTGGTGGCCAGTGCGGCCGCTGTGCAGGCAAACGCCATGGCCTGTCCTACAGGTTGGCCTTCCAGCAGGCTGAGGCAAAGGGCGGCGCAGAAGCAGTCTCCGGCTCCGGTGGTATCGACGACGTCAACATGGGGCGGCATGGCCCGGGCAAGCTCGGCTCCGTTTCGATAGGCGACAGCCCCTTTCGCGCCCAGGGTGATGACGACGAGCCCCTGGCCGGAATGCAGCTCCGCACCGTAACAGGCGGCCTCTCCCTCATTCACGACAATCAGGTCCGGTCGGGACAGGATGATGTCGGGAACCGGCAAGGCCGGGGCCAGGTTGATGGCGACAAACCCGTTTGCCCTGGCCATGGCGGCGGCGATGGTTTCGACCGGCAGTTCAAGCTGGCAGAGGAGGGCCTCGGGTGTCAGGGGCGGGAGCTCGATCAGGCCCATGTTTGCACCGGAAGCGACGATGATCTGGTTCTCACCTTCTGGTGAAACGGCGATGAGGGCGACGCCGGTCGGCAGGGTTTCGTCGATGGTAACATGTGTGAGGTTTACGCCGTCACATCTCAGAATTTGCAGGGCTTCTTCAGCAAAGAGATCCTTGCCGACCCGTCCGATCAGGCTGACTTCAGCGCCCAGTCGCCGTGCCGCCAGGGCCTGATTTGCACCCTTGCCGCCGGGATGGCGGGCAAGCGTGGCTCCGGTGACCGTCTCGCCGGGCCCGGGCAGGGGGGCTCCGGAGGCGACGATGTCCAGATTGATCGATCCCAGGACCTGCAGCCGTAGGGGGCTCATCGACTCAGCCGGTCTGTCAGGAGGTCGAAGATACCGTCAGCATCTGCAAGCGTGCCCCACTGGATGTGCGGTCCGGGGCCATCGCCCAGCCGGAACTCCACGGCCGTGTGACCGGCGGTGAGGGATGAGGCTATCTCTACCTCCATCCGGCAGGGGCGCAGGGTGAAGAGGTGTGGTGCCAGCAGGTAAGCTATGGGGCAGAGGTCGTGCTGGGGCGGATCGCCGCCATTGCCCAGGGCCAACTCGGTCCGCGCCATGAAATTCAGCAGGTTGACGCTGGCGTCTGATACGGCGGTGTCCAGGGTGGCGATCCTGGCAATGCGGCCCTCTGACGCCCGCACCTGGTGGGTGACATCCAGGCCCATCATGACCAGCGGTGCGCCGGATGCGACGACAACCTGCGCAGCATGGGGATCGGCAAATATGTTGTATTCCGCCGAGGCGGTGATGTTTCCGCCTTCCGACCGGGCACCGCCCATGGCGGCGATCCCGGCCAGTCTTCCGACGATCCGAGGCTCCTTCACCATGGCCATGGCAAGATTGGTCATGGGGCCTGTGACAGCGATGGTAACTGTTCCGGACGCACGGGACATCACAGTCTGGATGATGAAGTCCACGCCATGGATCGTTTCCACATCCTTCCGGGGCACGAAGATGTTCAGGTCTCCGAGGCCCGTCTGGACATGAAAGTGGCCTGCGTCGATGGGCGCGCGAACCATGGGACGCTCACATCCTGCCGCCACGGGCACATCTTCACGCCCGGCGATTTCTCGCAGCATGCAGGCATTGCGGGCTGTCAGGCTCGCCCCGACATTGCCCGCGACGGTGGTCACGCCCAGCAGGTCCAGTTCGTTTGGGGCCGCAAAGGCCAGGAAGAGGGCGATGGCGTCGTCGACGCCTGGATCGCAATCGAGGATCAGGGAGGTCTTGCTCATCGGCGCACCTTCCATGGTTTCGGCGCCCTGCGGCAAGAGGGGGCTCGCCAGGACCATAAAGTTCTGCTTTTGTTCTTTTCAACATGCAGAGTCCGCCCAATCCATCACCACCGCCTGGCTGGCGGGTGTTCAACGACCAGTTGATGCCCGATCAGACCGTTGGCGGCTATCTGGCGCGGGGGCAGAAGATCAGCGGGGCCTGCGATCAGCGGGATTGCCGGCGTCGGTTCTGGATCGATTTCGACAATCTGATCCGCCGGGGGTTTGCGCCGTTTCCTGTGAGAGAGCTCAAGGCCCTGCTGCTCTGTCGCCGACCCGGAGGATGCGCCATGGGGTTCAAGGACAGTCGCGAGGGCTCGGGCCTGCCCCTCAAGCTGCTGAGCCGTTTTGAGCCGGTGCGGATCAGGCTGCGGTGCACCCGCTGCAAATGGGAGAAGACGCTCACCCCGGACCGGGTTGCCACCCAGCTCAAGGCCGCGGGGACGGGGAGCGGCGACACCCTCCATGTGGACCTGCTGGAAAAACTCTCAAAGCCCTGCGCCAAGTGCCACCAGAGTGCCTGGGCCTGCGAAGTGCTCTGGCCCCAGGCTGTGCCCAGCTGGCATGGAAAGTCCCGCAGCGGTCCGCCACGACCCGATGAAAAACCGGGCCATGACCGCCTTGGATCTCGCTAGGCGACCGATTTCTGGTGCGGATGTGAAAAAACGCTCGCAAAGGCTGCGGGGGGCGGATTTATGACGCCACGAGCGCAAGGATTTCCGATGGCCCCGCCGCCTGTCAAACCCCGATATACCCTGATCCTGAAGTGTCCGGACCGTAAGGGTGTGGTGGCCGCTGTTTCCGGCTTTCTGGCTGATAATGATGCGTCCATCGTGGAGTCCAACCACTTCAATGACGGTCTGGCCGGGCAGTTCTACATGCGCACCGTCTTCCATGCGGAAGGCGACATGCCTGAGGCGGACGCCCTCAAGCAGGGGTTCGAACTGATCGCCCACCGCTTTCACATGACCTGGTCCCTGCACGACAATCAGGTGAAACCCCGCGTCCTGCTGGCGGTATCCAAGTTCGGCCACTGCCTGTTCGACCTGCTGCATCGCTGGCGGGCCGGCCTGCTGCCGGCCGAAGTGGTGGGCGTGGTGTCCAATCATGAAGACCTGCGGTCCTTCGTGGAATGGAGCGGCGTGCCCTTCCACCACCTGCCGATCACCGCGGCCACCAAGGCCGAGCAGGAGGCGCAGTTTCTGGGACTTATCAATGACCTCCAGATCGATCTTGTCGTACTCGCCCGCTACATGCAGATCCTGTCGCCACAAATGTGCGAGGCCCTGGCCGGGCGGTGCATCAACATCCACCATTCCTTCCTGCCAGGCTTCAAGGGGGCCAAGCCCTACCACCAGGCCTATGATCGCGGGGTCAAGATCATCGGTGCCACCGCGCACTATGTGACCACGGATCTGGATGAGGGCCCGATCATCGAGCAGGATGTCCAGCGGGTGGATCACAGCCTCGGGCCGGATCAGATGGTGCTGATCGGTCGGGATGTGGAGTGTGCCGTCCTGGCCCGCGCGGTGACCTGGCATTGCGAACACCGGGTCCTGGCCGAGGGCGGCAAGACGGTGGTTTTTGTCTGATCAGGCTCGACGCCTGGCCTTGGCCTGACTAGGCTGAACTGCAAAATCAGGGAGAAGATCATGGCCGACGGCGAAATTCTGGATCCGCGCTTTGAAAGCCTGCGCGGCGTGCTTGATGGCCATATCGCCGCCGGATCCGATATTGGCTCATCCTTCTGTGCCACGCTGGAAGGCAAGACGGTGGTCGACATCTGGGGCGGCCATGCCGATGCGGCGAAGACCCGGCCCTGGGAAAAAGACACCATCATCAACGTCTATTCCACCACCAAGACCATGACGGCCCTGACCGCCCTGTTGCTGGCAGACCGGGGTGAACTGGACTTTGACGTGCCCGTCGCCCGCTACTGGCCGGAATTCGCCGCCAATGGAAAGGCCGACGTCAAGGTCAGCCACCTGATGAGCCATTCGGCCGGCCTGTCCGGCTGGAAGGAACCCATCACCGAGGGCGACCTCTATGACTGGGAAAAGGCCACCGCCCTGCTGGCGGCCCAGGCGCCCTATTGGGAGCCGGGGACGAAATCGGGGTATCACGCCCTGACCCAGGGCTATCTGGTGGGCGAGGTCATCCGCCGGGTTGCGGGCAAGAGCGTCGGGACCGTCTTCCGCGAGGAGTTCGCAGACCCCATGGGTGCCGACTTCCATATTGGCCTGCCGGCCAGTGAGGATGCCCGGGTCGCAGACCTGATCCCGCCGCCGCCTGGCGGGGCCATGGGGGAGGGGACCACCGATGGCCTCGTGGCCAACATGTCGACCAACCCCGGAATCAACGTTCTGTCCACCCGCACCCGCGAATGGCGCGGCGCCGAAATCCCTGCGGCCGGTGGGACCGGCAATGCCCGCTCGGTGGCCGAGATCCACACCATCCTGGCCAATGGCGGGATTGGCCGCGATGGCAAGCGCTACCTGTCCGAGGCCGGCTGCCGCAAGGCCCTGGAGCCGCAGATCGAGGGCACGGACCTGATCCTCGGCATTCCGGTGAGGTTCGGCATGGGCTTTGGCCTGCAGGGCGGCGCCACGCCCCTGCCCAATGATGAGTGCATCTACTGGGGCGGTTATGGCGGCTCGCTGATCATCATCGATATGAAGACCCGGGCCACCTATTCCTACGTGATGAACAAGATGGCCTCGACCACAGCTGGCGACATGCGCGGCTTTTCCCTGCTCATGGCCATGTGGGGGGCGATGTCCGCCTAGAGCATTTTCCGCCCAAGTAGGCACCGGTTGGGCGTAGAAAATGCGGCACGATCAAAAATCCAGAGCGCCCGATCTGAGTCAATCAGATCGGTAAGCGCTCTAAACCCGGATCACGATCTTGCCCATGTGGGTTCCGCTTTCGAGGTGGTCGAAGGCGGCCCTTGCGTCCTCAAAGGCAAAGACACGGTCAATGACCGGCTTGAGGCCCGTCGCCGTCACCACCCGGATCAGCTCCATCAGACCCGACCGGTCGCCCACAGTGATGTTGCGGAAACTGGCGCCGCTGCCCTTGAGCTGGAAGAAGTCGATCCCCGGGTTGTCGGTGCTCAGGAAACCGATGGAGGCGATCTCGCCGCCCAGGGCCACGGCCCGCAGGGACTGGGCGATGGTGCCGGGCCCGCCCACCTCGACCACCCGGTCAACGCCACGCCCGCCGGTCAGGGCGCGGACCTGCCTTCCCCACTGGGGATCCTTGGCGTAGTTGACCACTTCGGCTGCGCCCATGGCCCTCAGCTGTTCGCCCTTGGCGTCGCTGGAGGTGGTGGCGATGACGGTCGCGCCGACCGCCCGGGCCAGCTGCAGGGCGAAGATCGAAACCCCGCCACTGCCCAGGACCAGGACCGAATGGCCTGCACGGATCGGCGTCGGGCCGGTGAGGGCGCTCCAGGCCGTCAGGCCGGCGCAGGGCAGGGTGGCGGCCTCTTCAAAGGACAGGCTGTCGGGAATGCGGACCACGGCCTCCTGGCTGATGGCCTTGAGCTCGCAGAGCCAGCCATCGCTCTCGGCGCCATAGCTGTCCTTCTGGATGGTGGACGGCATGTCGCCGCCGAACCAGCGGGGATGGAAGGCGCCGATCACCCGGTCGCCAACCTTGAAGGACGCGACGCCCTCGCCGACCTCGACCACCTCGCCGGCCGCATCGCTGATCGGGATCAGACCCGGCAGACAGGGGCGGGGATAGCGGCCCCGGGGCATGGCCAGGTCGCGGAAGTTCAGGGAGACGGCGCGGACCCGGACCAGGACTTCCCCGCGCTGGGGCCTGGGATCGGCCTCCTCACGCAGGCGCAGGGCGTCCAGGCCATCCAGGGTGTCGAAGCGGTAGGCCTTCATGATCAGATCCAGTGCCTGGCGGGAGCTGGCGGAAGGCCTATCTCAGGCTGACCATCCAGAGCCCGGCGGCGCAGACCGCAAGGCCCGCGAGGTTTACGGGCGACAGGGTCTCGCGGAAAGCAAAATAGCTGATCGGCAGCAGGACGACGGCGGTGCCCACCGTCACCATGACCCCCGTGGTGCTGACCGGCCAGCCCAGCCGGAAGGCGGCCACATAGGCGAACTCCAGCCCCACCACCGAAAGGCCGAACAGGACCGGCAGGATCATCTCCTTCGCCGTCATCCGGTTGTCCCCAAGCCCCGTATTCCGCCACCAGAGAAACGCCGCCGCCGCCAGGGCCACGGCATAGGCGAAGGTCTGGAAGGCCAGGATGTTCAGCCCCGGCCGGGGCAGCTTCAGCAGGACCTGATAGGCGACCAGGGTCGACACCATCAAGAGGTAGGGCCAGGCCGGCAGGCCGCCAATCTGCATGGGAATCTCCTTCGCCGCAGGGGGGTAGTTTAGGGGATGGGGCGGGTTGTGGGAGTCCTGTTGGGGTAGGGGCGTGGGAGGGGGAGGCTAGGGCAGGGTTCAAGCCAAAGTAGTTATTCGCCTGTCCAGATTTCGAGTGATGCGACGCGCCATGAGCTGAATTAGTGTATGCGCAAAAGCCGACTTTCGCTGCATCCTCGGCGGACGACCACTTGCGCCTATAGGGCAGCAAGTTTTCGGCACCAGACAGAGATAACAAATTCTCCGCTCACAACGGCCGATGGGAATTGGTGATGAAAAGCTGCTGGTTCATTGCTCCGAGATAGACCCGATCAAGTAGGAAGCTGAAGAGCGCCTTAGCGCCCTTCCTGTCCTGCGGCACTGCAATCTGGTTGTTTGCTACCGTGATAGGGAAGCCAATTGCATTTGCCTGCGCAGTGATGTCCGCGACTGTGTGCTGGCCTAGAATATTGGCTCTGGTAATCGCATGGACGAACTTGCGGATGCCTTCGTCAGCATCCGCGACAAAGGCGACTGCATCTACGATTGCCAGACTGCCGTGCCCACAGAAGGCATTCAAATCAGCGTCCGTCGCCTGCTGGAAAAATTGGGACAGTTCGAAAATCCGGCGGAGCATCTGAAAGCTCTTGAACCGAACAGCACCTGTCTCGTCTATAGTCGCGACAAGCTGAGTACCGAGCGAGAAGGCCGGCTCGGCAATGCGACGGAATACGTTGCCGTCGTGCAGCAGGGAGAAGC
>CAIYSH010000406.1 GCA_903928755.1 uncultured Alphaproteobacteria bacterium
GGGCCGACAGCCTGAACCTCTATGCCGCCTTGGCGCCCGTCTCAGTACGGCCTGACCTTCAGAACCGCGGCACGGGCGGGAGACTGGTTCGCGCCGGTCTGGACGCCGCCAAGGAGTTCGGTGCGGCGGCCGTCATCGTCCTGGGTCACCCCGACTATTACCCCAGGTTCGGCTTCAGCACCGAAGCGGCACGGGGTCTGAAGTGCGCCTTCTCCGGCCTGCCTGCCTTCATGGCGACAGCCGTGGAACCAGGTGCCCTGGATGGTGCCTTGACCGTCGTCTATCCGGACGCCTTCGGGATCTAGCTACGGCCCATTGCCGGGGTCACCTTGCCATCGTCGAGATCGTATCTGGCCGCGACGATCTTGAGTTTGCCCGCCAGGACACGGGCCCGAAGGGGTGGGCTCCTCGAGAATATGTCAGCGGCAGCATAGGCGGCATTCAGCGCAACCGCGGAGTCCAGACGATCAGGCATGCCCTGCGGAACCGCCTTTACGGCAGGTGCGATCATATTGGCCAGGACGCTGATCAGGGTACCGCGATCTTCTTCCGAAGGGTTGCCGTCCAGGGCATCCATGGTCGCCTTGACCGCGCCGCACCTTTCATGCCCGACCACGACGATCAGGGTCGAGCCAAGATGGATGACGGAATATTCCAGAGACGCCAGCACGGCATCATCGACGACATTGCCTGCCACCCGGGTGACAAAGAGGTCGCCAAGGCCCTGGTCGAAAATCAGCTCGGGGGCGACACGGCTGTCTGCGCAGGCCACAATCGAGGCAAATGGCTTCTGGGCCTTGGCAACATCCGCCCGGCGGATCATGTCCATATCAGGATGGGCCGCAAACCCTGCCGCATAGCGCGCATTGCCCTGCATCAGCCTGGCCAGGGCGAGTTCGGGATCCATGCCGGGCTCAAGTTCCGCATGTGGTGGCCCAGCGGTCTCATGCGGTGCCGGCGCAGGTGGTGCGGCTTTCGGCTTTGGCTTCGGCCGTCCAAGCCGGGGTTTGGGTGGTCCTGGAGGCGGTGCGTCGGGACCATGTCCGCCAATCAGCGGATCTTCGGCCATCGCCGCTCCAGCCGCGAGCAGAACGGCACCGAAGCCAAGGACCAGGCTACGCCGGGAAGTAACGGTCTGACGGTGGATCCGGGTCGTCATCGATGGCTCCAGACTTGAATTCTGGTCCCGACCTATCATCAGAGTCCTAATGGGCCGTTCACCGACTTTCCGGTGGTCTGGCCAGGATCGACATCATCAAGGTTTCGCCGGATCCGGGGAAGTGTCTTCGGCATCGCCTTTTTCCAACCTCGCCAGGGCAGCATTGATCTGCTGGATTTCCTCCGGCGTGGGTCTGCGTCGACTGGGGATCAGCGTGCCCTGGATGCGCATGCGCTGACCGCCTGCAGCCATGGGATCGGTTACCGTGTAGGTCCTGACCTCGCCTGCCGCGCCAAGGCTGACTTCCCGCCCGGCCGGCAAGCCTTCGGCTGCAGGGTCCAGAAGGCCCTGGGTGCGGACATCAAGGCTGCCCAGAATGGCCGGTGAAACATAGGCTTCACCACCGGCATAGCGCCCCGCGAAGGCCCGCGTTTCACCCCCTGGCCCCGTCCAGCGATAGAATATGTGCTGACCCAGCTTGACCAGCTTCACCAGGGTCGGGGCCCAATAGGGAAAGACATATCCAGCATGATAGTGGGTGGCTGTCCCGACTTCCTTGACCACATGGCCACCGAGCGCGGCCCGGGCAATGGATTCGGCCTGACTCCAGAGCGCCGGGACGGGCGGGCGGTCCAGGGAACCGTCGCAGGCAAACGTAAACTGGCAACCCGTTGTCCGCGAAGCACCCTGATAGACCACTCCACAGACTGACTTCGGATAGGCCGGATGGCGCAGCCGGTTAAGGACGACCTGAGCGATCGCCTCCTTGCCGATCCTGGGCTCCTGGCCGGCCTCATAATAGACGGCCTGGGTGAGACAGGTCATGGCCCGGCCGGTATCATCCACCGATGCCGTCAGGACAAAAGGCCTCATGGGGCGAATTGGCAGGGTCGAGAAAGGGCGCAAGGCGTTGAGGTCTTCCGCCACCTCAGGACTGGGGGGCAGGGAAAATCCCGGATCCGGAACCCTGCCAAGATCGAGGACAGCCCAACCAGAAGGGCGTCCCCAGAAGTCCCTTTTCCGGCCAGGCATCCGGCGATCAGCCAGGCTCAGGACACCTGGCGGGATATCGGCCTTCAGGCGGTTCAGATTACGCTCGGAAAAGGTCTCATGTGCTGATGCCGCAACCGGCACAATGTCCCTGGTTCGCGCCGTCCAGGACGCGGGCACACAAGCGCTGACCGCCAGACCCATCCCGACGGCGACCATGACATGACGGAGAGAGAACAGAACCCAGATATCCTCTGACAAGGGACCTGGGTCCTAACACATCAGGAGCCTGTCCTCACCGGGAACGGGGCGAAAAAACGACTTGGCACCAGATGACCACAGGTCTATACCTCCTTCTGACAGTTTTGCTCATTTAGAGCATATCTGCGGCGCCAGGGCGACAAGAGCTTCGGGCGCTTTTTTGAGGCGGGTGATTTGCTCATTGTGAGCATATGGAGGATCCCGTGGTGCAACTGACGTTCACGCCCGAGGTTGAGGCCTCGACCCATGCGGCCTGGGAAAAGGTCAGATCCCACATCACACCGATGGAATGGCGCGTCCAGGCCCCGCTGATAGAGGCGATCAATCGTCTGAAACGCGAGAAGAACGCCGTCATCCTGGCGCACAATTACATGACACCCGAAATCTTCCATGGTGTCGGCGACTTCGTGGGTGACAGCCTGGGTCTGGCCAAGGAAGCGGCACGGTCCAACGCGAAAATCATCGTCCAGGCTGGCGTCCATTTCATGGCCGAGACCTCGAAAATCCTGTCACCGGACAAGACCGTGCTGATCCCTGACCTTCAGGCAGGCTGCAGCCTCGCATCCTCCATCACCGGCGCTGACGTCCGCCTGATCAAGCAACGCTTTCCGGGCCTGCCTGTGGTTACCTATGTGAACACGACGGCGGATGTGAAGGCCGAGACGGATGTCTGCTGCACAAGCGCCAATGCCGTCCAGATTGTCGAGCATGTGGCCAGGGAATGGGGCACTGACCGGGTCATCCTGATTCCAGACGAGTTCCTCGCCCGTAATGTGGCCCGACAGACAGATGTGAAGATCATTGCCTGGAAGGGTCGATGCGAGGTCCATGAGCGGTTCAACGCCTCAGACATCCGTGACCTCAAGGCCGCCTATCCCGGTGCCGAAATCCTCGCGCACCCGGAATGCCCCACCGAAGTCATCGAAGCCTCGGATTTCACCGGCTCAACGGCCGCGATGAATGACTATGTCCTGACCCGCAAGCCAAAGCAGGTGGTGCTGATCACCGAGTGCTCCATGGCCGACAATGTGGCAGCGGATGCCCTGGACACCCAGTTCATCCGCCCCTGCAATCTGTGCCCTCACATGAAAAGGATCAGCCTCGAGAACATCTACGAGGCCCTGCTGCATGACCGGCATGAGGTAACCGTGGACGCCGCCATCGCTGAACGCGCCCGTCTGGCAGTGCAGCGTATGGTCGACTTGCCGCCGCCGCTGGTTCCAGCCCGCTATGACCTGGTCAAGGCCCGCCACCATGTCGATGTGGAGCTGATCTGATGGCAGAGCGGCGTCACTTCGACGGCGTGCTCATTGTCGGCGCAGGCCTGGCCGGACTGTCGGCAGCCCTCGCGGCTGCGCCGACCCGGGCGCTGGTCCTGACCGGCGCACCGCTGGCCAAGGGCTGTTCATCGGCCTGGGCTCAGGGCGGCATGGCAGCAGCCCTGGGTGTTGACGACCTCCCCGCCCTGCATGCCGTGGACACAGTCCAGGCAGGGGCCGGCCTGGTTGACCCCGTCATGGCGGCCCTGCTGGCTGCAGAAGGCCCGGATGCCGTAAGACGACTGGCCGCGCTGGGCGCACCCTTCGACCGCACCGGCGACGGTGACTTCGCCCAGAGCCTTGAAGCTGCCCACAGCCGGGCCCGGGTTGCCCGTGTGAAGGGCGATCAGGCGGGCCGGGGCATCATGGATGCCGTCGTAAGGTCCGTGCTCTCTGCCGGGCATGTTGAGGTCCGCACCGACGCCGTGCTGCGGGGGCTGCTGCAGCAGCCGGACGGCGGCATTGCAGGGGTGGTCGTGCAGATGGACGGGCGGCTTGTCGAGATCATCGGTTCCGCCACAATTCTGGCCACGGGCGGGATTGGCGGGCTCTATGAGGTTACGACAACGCCCGCCGAACTACAGGGCGATGGCCTGGCCCTGGCAGCCCTGGCGGGTGCCCGGATCGGAGATCCGGAATTCGTACAGTTCCACCCGACGGCCATAGACATAGGCCGTGACCCTGCTCCCCTGGCAACCGAAGCCCTTCGGGGCGAAGGCGCCAAACTGATCAACAGGGCCGGCGAAGCCTTCATGGACGCCTACCATCCAGATGCTGAACTGGCCCCGCGGGATGTCGTGGCCCGCGCCATCCATGCCGAGCGGGCTGCCGGTCGTGGTGCCTTCCTTGACGCCCGCACAGCTGTGGGCGCGCATTTCCCCGAGGCCTTTCCGGCCGTTTTTGCGGCCTGCCTGTCCGGCGGTGTCGATCCGCGGCGTGAGCCCATTCCGGTCGTCCCGGCCTGCCATTACCACATGGGTGGCATCGTTACGGACGCCGAAGGCGCAACCACCCTGCCAGGTCTTTTTGCGGCGGGAGAATGCGCTTCAACAGGCGTTCACGGTGCAAACCGGCTGGCGTCAAATTCCCTCGTAGAGGCGGCCGTCTTCGGTGCCAGGGCCGGGCGTGCGGCTGCGACATGGACCGCGGCACCCGGCAAGGTCCTGCACCGGATCCTTCTCAATCCCCTTGCCGAACCCCTGCTTCAGGATCTGCGTCGAGCCATGAGCACGAATGCCGGGGTCCTGAGGGACGCTGCGGGCCTGCTGGAGCTCCTGGCCCTCATTGACCGTATGGAGCTCAACCAGGGCCCCTGTGGTGCTCTGATCGCCGCCCGCCTGGTCGCAGCCTGCGCCCTGGCGCGCCAGGAAAGCCGGGGAGGTCATTATCGCAGCGACTACCCAGGGCAGGTGCAGCCAGCACGGACGCTGATCACCCTGAAGGGCGGTGTCATGGAAAGTCTTGCAGCATGATCCCACCCCTTCCCGATCTGCTCATTGACCCTGTCGTCCGCGCGGCCCTGGCCGAGGATCTCGGGCGGGCTGGCGACATTACTGCCATGGCCTGCATTCCGGCCGAGGCACGCCTGGATGCCGTGTTCGCCGTTCGGGGGCGAGGGGTCACATCTGGTCTCGCCTGTGCACGCCTTGCCATTCTGGCCATGGACCCAACCGCCCGTTTCGAGACCCTTATGGAAGATGGCGCTCAGCTGGAACCGGGCACCATTGTGGCCAGGGTATCGGCACAGGCGCGCGCCCTGCTGTCGGCAGAACGGACGGCCCTGAACCTTCTGGGGCGTATGTCCGGAATTGCGACCCTGACCCGTGCCTATGTGGACGCAGTCGCTGGAACCGGCGCACGGATCGTCGATACCCGGAAGACCACGCCTGGCCTGCGTCATCTGGAGAAATACGCCGTGCGCTGCGGTGGCGGGGTGAACCACCGCTTTGGTCTGGATGACGCCATACTGATCAAGGACAATCACGTGGCCGCCTGCGGCGGGGTTGGCGAGGCGCTGACACGCGCCCGGGCCTTCGCCGGTCACTTGATGAAGATAGAAGTGGAGGTCGACAGCCTGGTTCAACTGGAAGAAGCCCTGAGGCACCAGCCAGATGTCGTCATGCTGGATAACTTCACCCTTGAAGACCTGCGGATGGCCGTCACCATGACCGCGGGCACCGTGACCCTGGAGGCTTCGGGCGGGGTAAACCTGCAGACGGTCCGCGCCATAGCCGAAACCGGGGTGCAGGTCATCAGCGTCGGGGCATTGACCCACTCCGCTCCAGTTCTGGATATCGGTCTGGACGCCGTCTAGGTCAGCCGGGGTCAGTGCCCGGGGCGAATGACCAGGTACTAGTTCGAGGACAAGGTGGGCTGGACGGGAGGCTCGCCACGCAGTTTCGAAGCCTCTCCAGGAACAGCCTTTACCTCGGCCGGCGCTGATGCCGGTTCAGGCCCTGAAGCCAGCGGCCCACCGACCCCGGATCGCGCCGGACTCTCAACGAGGACCATGCTGGCAAGCCGCAGATCCGGGGTTTCGGCATCTGGCACCAAGGGTTGGGCATTCATGTTCGGTAATTCGCCCAGATAACCACCAATCATCTTGTAGGTGGGGCGGTAGAACAGGTGGGACCCTACCTGGGTGACCCTGAGCAGGCTTGGACCCCAGTTCGGCGAAACCGTCAGATTGTGATAGTGGGTCGCATTGCCGACAGCTGCCATGACCACGCCGGACAAAGCGTTGGCGGCCACTTCCTGGGCGCGTCTCCAGGCAGCAGGTTCACGTCGCCGACGAAGGGACCCATCGCAGGCAAACGAGAACTGGCAACCCGTGCTGCGGGCAGCGCCCTGAAAAACCACGCTGCAGACAGTCTTCGGGAAAATAGGGCTCCGGAGGCGGTTGAGGACCACCTGGGCTACGGCAGCCTGGCCAGAGGCGGGCTCCCCCCGCGCCTCGTAATACACAGCCTGTGTCAGGCAATCGAGTTCCCGTGAAGACTCAAGGGCCCCGACCAGACGGAAGGGGGCTGCTGGAGCCGTATAGGAGACCCGCAAAACGCGGGGCATGGACATGGCACCGCTGTCAGGTTCGTGCCGCAGAAGACTGGCTTCGAGAATGGCCATCTTCCGGTCCTGTTCGCTGGCGCGGGCGGGACCCTGTCCGTCAAAAGGTTTGGCCAGGCGCATGACGCCCGGATCCATGGCCGCAGCTGTCCGCCAGAGCACGGCTTCAGAAAAGCCTTCCGTTGCGGCGCTGGCGAGCCGGGTGGCTCTTGTATGATCTGTCGCGCTGCGTGCCATGCCGCCGGCGAGATAGGCACCCCCAAGCGCCAGTCCGACCGCAGATCCCAGCAACACAGCCCTGCTTACCGCACGCCAATCGGCGCGGGCTTGGGTTTCGTTTAACAAAGAATAGCGTCCCGTGTGGCGAGGGCGATACGCCCCCAGACATCGTTGCCGCTTGTCGCCCCTGCTCTTGCTGGCGGCGCTTTGCGACGGGCCTACCCCGGACAGGTTGGGGTGCAGGCTTCGGCGAAGTTGAACTGTGTATGCCTGTTCCGGCAGGGATTCGCAACCCCATGCCGCACTGCAGCATGAAATTTGCCGATCCGTGGGCCAGAAGCCACACAATGGCTCTTCTCCTGGCCACCGCTGGCAATTCAACACAAAGTTGACAAACCGCCGCTACCCAGTGCCCAGACAGGCTTCAAACCAACAGGATTTAAAGTGCGCAATCTGACACTTGGCCTCGCCCTCCTCGCTGCCCTTGCCATTCCGGTGACGGCCCTGACCAAGCCCGTCCAGAAAAAGGCCGCTGCGCCGATCTCGGACACCCTTGTCCTCGGCAACCCCAAGGCCAGGGTCCGCATGGAGGAATATGCCTCCCTGAGCTGCACCCATTGCGCCAGGTTCAACAATGAGGTCTTCCCGGCCTTCAAGGCGAAATACATCGACACCGGCAAGGTCGCCTATGTGCTGCGTGAGTTCATCACCCCGCCGGAACAGGTCGCCGTCGCCGGCTTCCTCCTGGCCCGTTGTGTCGCGCCCTCGAAATACTATGCCGTCGTCGATGACATGTTCAGCCGCCAGGCAAAGATCTATGAGACCCGTGACCTGAAGGGTCCTCTCATGGAGGCCGGCAAGGCGGCCGGCCTAAGTGAAGCAGCGGTCGGGGCCTGCCTGCAGAACCAGAAAGCCCTGGACGCCCTGACGACCCGCGTCCAGGCAAGTATTGATGCCGGCATCACGTCGACCCCGACCTTCATGTTCAATGGGGTGAAGGTCAAAGAGGGTGAAATGACCCTCAAGGAACTCGATGCGGCCTATAGTGCGGCACTCAAGGCAAAGCCGTAAAAGGTCCGATCGTCTTCAGACCGCTGAGGTCTTTCAACCCAATTCCGGTCCTTTCCTGACGCCGCGCCTCCTGCAGCAGCCAGAGCAAGGTGCGGGCGGCGGCTTCAGGGGGCAGACCTTGCGGGCGGATGTTCGAGACACAGTTCCGCTCTGCATTTGTCCGGCCGATTTTCGGCTGCCAGGTCAGATAGGCTCCGAGACTGTCCGGTGACGACATGCCAGGCCGCTCACCAATGAGCACAAGCACCATGGACGCACCCAGACAGGCACCGATCTCATCTCCCAGGGCGACTCTGGCCTGGCTTGCAATAACCACCGGGGCAAGGTGCCAGCCGTGATCGGCCTGTAATGCTTTCAGATCCTGCAGGACATAAGGCGCATGATCGAGAGCCTGGCTGGAAAGACCGTCTGCCAGAACTATGGCCAGGTCCGGTGCGACGCCGAGGCTGGAGAGGCCGTCCCGGGATGATGCTGAGAGGCGTGCGCCCAGATCTGGCCTTGCAAGATAGGCTTGGCGGTCAGCCGCCTGGCTGGTGACCCGCAGGGTTGAAAACCCAAGGCCGAGCAGTTGTCCTTCAACCTGGCCAACATCCAGTGGCCGATGCACGGCATCCCTGGCCCGGGCGTGATCAAGGGCAAAATCCAGGACGGCGCGGGTCGGAAGGCTCGCGCCTGTGCGGCCCAACCCGATCCTCGCCGGGGTCACGATGCCATGAGACTGCGGCCTGGTGACCTCCTCCGTCATGACAGGACCTGCAACAGGGGATGATTGCCGCCCGTCACAAGAGGATGCCCCCGGCCGTCGACTAGGCCCGTCCTTGCCAGCCAGGCCTCGAACTCCGGTGCAGGACGGAGGTCCAGCAGGCGTCGGGCGTAGAGAGCATCATGGAAGGAGGTAGACTGGTAATTCAGCATGATGTCATCGGAACCCGGCACGCCCATGACGAAATTGACCCCGGCCGTGGCGAGCAGGGTGAGCAGCACGTCCATGTCGTCCTGATCCGCCTCGGCGTGGTTTGTGTAACAGACATCGCAACCCATCGGCAGGCCCAGCAACTTGCCGCAGAAGTGGTCCTCCAGACCGGCCCGGATGATCTGCTTGCCGTCGAACAGGTATTCCGGACCGATAAACCCGACCACAGTATTGACGAGGAAGGGATCAAAGGCCCGCGCCACACCATAGGCTCTCGCTTCAAGAGTCTGCTGATCCACGCCGTGGTGGGCGGCAGAAGATAGGGGCGTCCCCTGGCCGGTCTCGAAATACATGACCTGACCGCCGTTCGGATTACGCCCCAGATCCAGGGCGGCACTCCGGACTTCAGCCAACAGGTCGAGGTTGACGCCAAAGGCCGCATTGGCCGCCTCTGTTCCGGCAATTGACTGGAAAACCAGATCGACAGGTCGCCCCTGTTCGATCAGTGCCAGGGAGGAGGTTATATGGGTAAGGACGCAGGACTGGGTCGGAATTTCGAACCGGTCGATAATACCGGACATCATCTCGACCAGTTCGCCGAGGACTTGCAGGTTATCGCTTGCCGGATTGACCCCTATTACCGCGTCGCCGGATCCGAGCAGCAGTCCATCAATCATGGCCGCCAGAATGCCGGAGGGATCATCTGTCGGATGATTGGGCTGCAGTCTGCTGGACAATCGCCCGCGAAGACCCACCGTGCTGCGGAACTGCGAAACGACCCTGATTTTCGAGGCCGCAAGGATCAGATCCTGATTGCGCATGATCTTCGAAACGGCCGCAGCCATTTCCGGCGTTACGCCTGGAGCGACAGCTTTAAGGACGGCGCCATCTACCTCGTCGGAAAGGAGCCAGTCCCGAAACGCCCCGACTGACATTGCAGAGATCGGCGCGAAAGCCGCCCGATCGTGGGTATCGAGGATCAGACGGGTGACCTCATCGCTCTCGTAGGGAATAAGGGGCTCGTTCAGGAAGCGGGTGAGCGGCTGATCCGCCAGGGCCATCCGCGCGCTGATCGACTCTTCTGCCGAATTTGCCGCCACGCCTGCCAACTGGTCACCCGACCTCAAGGGCGTCGCCCTGGCCATCAGGGTCTTCAGATCAGATGTGGACCTACGGCGCATGGATCGGACCCTGAGGCGCCAACAGTGTGCGGCGCACGACCATAGACCGCCCAAAACCGCCGACTTCAAGCTGGTTTTCGGCCCACCGGCACACCCTGTCAGCAGGTGCCCCTAGTATCGGCATCGGTTCGATCCTAGGTTCATCCCATGCCCAATTCGTCCAATTCCGGCGTCACCGACATTTCGGCGATGTTCGACCACGAAACGACCGCGTCCATGCCCATGCTGTGGACGCCGCACAGGCCTTCGCGCCCTGAGAAGTCAGAGGGAGGTCGCCGGTTCAGGCTGGTCAGCGACTATGAGCCTGCCGGCGATCAACCCACAGCCATCGCAGAACTGGTTGCCGGACTGGAAGGTCGGGAGTCCGATCAGGTCCTTCTTGGGGTCACCGGGTCCGGCAAGACCTTCACCATGGCCAAGGTCATTGAACAGACCCAGAGGCCCGCCCTTATCCTGGCACCCAACAAGACCCTGGCCGCCCAGCTCTACAGCGAATTCAAGGCCTTCTTCCCCGAGAATGCCGTCGAGTTCTTCGTCAGCTATTACGACTATTACCAGCCTGAGGCCTACGTGCCTCGCACCGACACCTATATCGAGAAGGATTCGTCCATCAACGAGCAGATCGACCGCATGCGCCACTCGGCAACCCGGGCGGTTCTGGAGCGGGATGATGTGATCATCGTTGCCTCGGTCTCCTGTATTTACGGCATCGGCTCTGTCGAGACCTATACCGCCATGACCTTCACCCTGGAGGTGGGTCAGAAGGTCAATGACAAGAAACTGATGGCCGATCTCGTGGCCCTGCAGTTCAAGCGCAATGACGCCGCCTTCGAGCGCGGCATGTTCCGCCGTCGGGGCGACAGCCTGGAAATTTTCCCCGCCCATTATGAGGATCGGGCCTGGCGGATTTCCCTGTTCGGCGATGAAATCGAAACCATCACCGAGTTCGACCCCCTGACCGGCAAGAAGACCGCCGAACTGCCCTCGGTGAAGATCTATGCCAACAGTCACCACGTCACCCCCCGGCCGACCCTTAACCAGGCCATCATCAATATCCGCGCCGAACTGAAGGAGCGCCTGGCCTGGATGGTGGAGAACGGCAAACTGCTGGAAGCCCAGCGCCTGGAGCAGCGGACCACCTTTGACATGGAAATGATCGAGGCTACCGGTTCCTGTGCAGGCATCGAGAATTACAGCCGCTATCTGTCGGGTCGCCGGCCCGGTGAACCGCCCCCAACCTTCTTTGAATACATTCCCGACAATGCCCTGCTGTTCATCGACGAGAGCCACCAGAGTGTGCCGCAGATCGGCGGCATGTATCGCGGCGACTACCGGCGCAAATTCACCCTGTCGGAATATGGCTTCCGCCTGCCCTCCTGCCTGGACAACCGACCCCTCAAGTTTGAGGAATGGGAAGCCATGCGTCCGGACACCATCAGCGTCTCGGCGACACCGGGCCCTTGGGAAATGGAAAAAGCGGCAGGGGTTTTCGCTGAACAGGTCATCCGTCCCACCGGACTGATCGACCCGCCGGTGGAGGTCCGCCCGGTCTCGCAGGAAAATCACAGCCAGGTGGACGATGTCATCGCCGAGGCGCGTGAGACGATTGCCAAGGGCTATCGCTGTCTGATTACGGTCCTGACCAAGAAGATGGCGGAAGACCTCTCGGAATACATGCATGAGCAGGGCCTGAAGGTCCGCTACATGCACTCCGACATCGACACCATGGAGCGGATCGAAATCATCCGCGACCTGCGACTGGGCACTTTCGACATCCTGATCGGCATCAACCTGCTTCGGGAGGGGCTCGACATCCCCGAGTGTGGGCTGGTGGGTATTCTAGACGCTGACAAGGAAGGCTTCCTGCGGTCAGAGACCAGTCTGATCCAGACCATCGGCCGGGCGGCGCGGAATGTCGACGGAAAGGTCATCCTCTATGCTGACCGGATTACCGGCTCCATGGAGCGGGCCATGGCTGAGACCAGCCGTCGTCGGGAGA
>CAIYSH010000407.1 GCA_903928755.1 uncultured Alphaproteobacteria bacterium
AGCCTGGATTTTACATTGAGGACCTCTCCACAACGCAGCCTCGCGGGGTCGTTCAGGGAGGGACGCGCCAAAGGGTCCACCACATTCCCTTCTGGAAACGCCTGCTCGGCCTTGAAAAGGCGCCGCCTCCCCCACCACCGCTGGAAGATCCCGTCGCCCATCAGATCGGGAAGGCCAAGTCCATGGTGACCGATATCGACGCCTTCATCGACACCGGTGAAGTGCGACCCACAATTTCGGTGAGTTACAGCCGGAACGCGACCTCCTGGCCTGAACAGCACGACTCCCCCGAGAGCTAACCCTTCGCCGCCAGCAGCCCCCTCCACCGCGCGATCTGCAGACGCACCTGTGACGGTGCCGAGCCGCCATAGGAGGTGCGGGCCTCGCAGGAGGCCCGGGCGGTGAGGACGCGGTAGATGTCGGCGGTGATGGCGGGGTTGAGGCCCTGGTACTGCTTTAGGCTGAGTTGGGACAACTCGACACCCTTGGTCTCGGCCAGCTTCACGGCGGCGCCTGAAATGTGGTGCGCCTCCCGGAAGGGGATGTTGAGGTTCTGGACCAGCCAGTCGGCAAGGTCCGTGGCGGTAGAGAAGCCGGAAGCGGCGACAGCGGCCATGCGGACCGTGTTGGCCTTGAAGTCCAGCACCATGCCGGTCATGGCCCGGACAGCCAGGTCGAGGGCATCGAAGGCGTGGAGGACCGGCGGCTTGTCCTCCTGCAGGTCCTTGTCATAGGCCAGAGGCAGGCCCTTGAGCACGGTGTTGAGGGCCAGGAAGTCGCCGCTGATCGGGCCGGATTTGGCGCGGACCAGCTCGGCGGCATCGGGATTGCGCTTCTGCGGCATGATGGACGAGCCGGTGGAATAGGAATCCGAGAAGGCGATGAAGCCGAACTGCGGATTGCACCAGATGACCATTTCCTCAGCCAGCCGCGACAGGTGACCGGCGCACAGGGTGAAGCAGGAGAGGGCCTCCAGGGCGAAGTCCCGGTCGGCCACACCGTCAAGGCTGTTGGCCGTGGGGCGGTCGAAGCCCAGGGCCTGGGCGGTCATGGTCCGGTCGATGGGGAATGAGGTGCCGGCCAGGGCGGCCGAACCCAGGGGGCACTCATTCATCCGTGTCCGGGCGTCGGCCATGCGCGAGACGTCCCGGGCAAACATTTCCACATAGGCCATCAGGTGATGGCCAAGGGTGATGGGCTGGGCCGGCTGCATGTGGGTGAAGCCTGGCATGAGGCTGTCGGCGTGCTGCTCGGCCCGGGTGACCAGGGCCAGCTGCAGGTCCTTGACCTTGAGCTGCATGTCATCGAGGGCATCGCGGACCCAGAGCTTGAAGTCGGTTGCCACCTGGTCATTGCGCGACCGGGCGGTGTGCAGGCGCCCCGAAGGCGGGCCGATCAGCTCGCCCAGCCTGGCCTCGACGTTCAGATGGATGTCCTCGAACTCCCGGCGGAAGGGGAAGGTCCCGGCCTCGATCTCGCCAATGATGATATTCAACCCACCCTGAATTTTCTCGCCGTCATCCGCGGTGATGATCTTCTGCTTGACCAGCATGGCCGCATGGGCCCGGGAGGCAGAGATGTCCTGCCGCCAGAACCGGCGGTCCACATCGATGGAGACATTGATCTCCTGCATGAGGGCACCGGGCTTTTCCGTGAACCGACCGCCCCACATGGCCTGACCGCCGCCAGTGGCCGCCTGGGCCAGGGCCCGCTTTGGTTTCAGGGCCGTGGCGATGCCAAGTCCCGCAGACAGTGCGAAGCCGGAGATGAGATTGCGGCGGCTGTGCATGGTTCGGGCGCTCCTGCTCCAGAGATTGCCCCTTGCTACGGACCCTCCACCGGCGGCACCAGCAGAAATCAAGGCCCCTCCCAACACGACGGACCGGTGCTCAATATTGAGGCGTCACGATCGTATGAACGCAGGAGCAAAGGTCGGTGAAGACAGGCCCCGCCTTATGGCGTTAAACAGACTGAAAGCCAGCAGGCCAACACAAATTGGAGGGGACCATGAACCTCAAGGATCGCATCATCGTCATAACCGGCGCCGCCAGCGGAATCGGCCGCGCCATGGCCCAGCGGTTCGCCAAGGAAGGTGCCAAGCTGATCATCTGTGCTGACCGTGACGAGGCCGGTGCCCGGGCCACGGCAGCCGGAATCGGCGGGGTGGCCTTCAAGGTCGATGTTTCCAACGAAGACGAGATCAAGGGCCTGATCGATGCAGTGGAAGCCAACCATGGCCCCATCGACCTCTTCTGCTCCAATGCCGGAATCGGCACGGGCGGCGGGGCCGAAACCCCCAATGCCGACTGGCAGAGGATCTGGGACATCAATGTCATGGCCCACGTCTGGGCCGCCCGTCACCTTGTTCCCCTGATGGCGGCCCGGGGCGGCGGCTATCTGCTGAACACCGCCTCTGCAGCCGGACTGCTCTCGCAGATCGGCTCAGCGCCCTATGCGGTAACCAAGCACGCTGCCGTTGGCCTGGCAGAATGGCTGGCCATTACCCACGGCGATCAGGGAATCAAGGTTTCAGTGCTCTGCCCGCAGGCGGTGCGCACCGCCATGACCGCCAACAATCCCGATGGTGTTGCAAGCATTGACGGCATGATGGAGCCAGATTTCCTGGCCGAGGTTGTGGTCAAGTCGCTGGAAGCCGAAGACTTCCTGATCCTGCCCCACCCAGAGGTTCTGGATTATATGCGCAACAAGACCAATGACTATGGTCGCTGGATTGGTGGCATGCGCAAGCTGAACCGGCGGTTCCAGGGCTAGCCTGCCGGATAGGCAACCCAGCAATTGACCTCTTCCTGAAACTCCAGTCTGGCGGGCTGTTCCTGGCCCGCCGGCCCGACCAGGATAACCCGCACGCCCGGCGTGAGGGCTTCGCCCATGGCCCCCAGGTCCGCCACGGACCTGGGGTGATGGAGCCAGTAGTCCAGCCTGTCGAACCGGGATGATGGCCAATATACGCTTTGCATGACGGCGGTCCTGAGTGCCCCGATAAAGACAGGTTTCGGTCAGCAACCTGAACGAATCGCCAACCGCTAGAAACAGTGGAGAACATCGGATCGTCCACAAGCTCTGGTGTGATGTTTCCGGTTTGTCCTTCGGCCAGCCCTCCCGAAAACGCGCCTATCGCCGTGCTGCGATCCAGTCGTTCACCCGGCGCTCAAGAACGGGCAGGGGCATGGAGCCTGCCCCCACCACGAGATCATGGAAACTGCGGAGGTCGAACTTCGGCCCCAACTCTGACTCAGCCTTGCGGCGGAGCTCCATGATCTTGAGCATGCCGATCTTGTAGCCTGTGGCCTGTCCTGGAAGCGTGATGTAACGGCGCACCTCAGACCGGGCCTGATCCGGCGGTCGGCGGCCGGTTTTCATCATGAAATCCACCGCCTGATCCTCGGTCCAACCCATGGCATGTATGCCGGTATCGACGACCAGTCGCGCCCCGCGGAAGAGTTCAGCATCCAGGCGCATGAAGTCAGCTGCAATGTCCGGGTAGACACCCATCTCCTTGCAGAGGGCCTCGGTATAGAGCGCCCAGCCCTCGTTATAGGCCACATAGCCATAGGTCTTGCGGAACCTTGGCGCATCCTTCTGGCGGACCTGGATATCACCCTGCATGACATGACCCGGAATGCCCTCGTGGCACATCAGATTATAGACGTCAGCCGGATCATCGGTTTTACCCAGCAGGTGGACATAGACCCGCCCAGGCCGGGCGCCGTCGGGGCTGGGCCCACCAGCATGCGCCGCCCCGCCAGCCACTTCGCTGAAGGAAGGCTCGCGCACCACTTCGGCTCGATAGGCAGGCAATTCACCAAACCACTGCGGCAACAGTGTACGGGTATGAGCGATCGTTTCATTGGCAAGACGCAGGTAGTCCGCACGCGCATCATCGGTCCAGGGCGTTGGCGGATAAAGTCGGGTCCGATCCGCATAGAAAGCCTGTCGATCCTTGAAGCCGCCCTGCCGGGCCAGCGAATCCTGGGCGGCTTCGATCCGGGC
>CAIYSH010000408.1 GCA_903928755.1 uncultured Alphaproteobacteria bacterium
ATGCAGGGCCGCAACGGTATCGCCGCCGCCTGCCACCGCTACAAGCTCGCCGTCCTTGACCAGGACCGCCGCAAACCGCGCGGCTGTCACCGTGCCCTTGTCGAAGGGCGGTATTTCGAACACTCCCAGGGGGCCGTTCCAGATCAGGGTCTTTGAATTGGCCATGGCCCGGCACAGGCGCTCGACGGTTTCCGGCCCCGCATCCAGAATGCGCTCGTCGTCGTCCAGGGCCCCCAGATGACGGACCCGCGCGGGGGCACCGGGCGCAATCTTCTCGGCCACGACAATGTCCAGAGGCAGGAAGAGCTTGCAGTTGTTCTGACCCGCCAGCCGGATGATCTCCCGCGCGGTGTCGGCCATGTCCTTTTCGCAATAGGACGCGCCGACATCATGGCCCTGGGCGTAGAGAAAGGTGTTGGCCATGCCACCGCCAATGGCCAGCTTGTCCAGCCGGGTCACCAGATTGCGCAGCAGGTCCAGCTTGGTAGAGACCTTGGAGCCGCCGACAATGCCCATGACCGGGCGCTGGGGATGTCCCAGGGCGGCGTCGAGGGCCGACAGTTCAAGACGCATCTGTTCGCCGGCATAGGCGGGAAGCAGGTGGGCCAGGCCTTCCGTCGAGGCGTGGGCCCGGTGGGCCGCCGAGAAGGCATCATTGACATAGAGGTCGCCATTCTCAGCCAGGGCCCTGGCGAAGGTCGGGTCATTGGCTTCCTCGCCCGGATAGAACCGGACGTTTTCCATCAACAGGACATCGCCGGCCTTGAGGGCCTCGACAGCCGCCGCGGCATCCTTGCCGACACAATCCGGGGCAAAAGCCACGGGGTGGCCCAGAACGTCCGCCAGGGCTGGAGCGATGGGCCCCAGGCTCATGGCATCCACCCACCGGCCCTTGGGCCGGTCGAAGTGCGCCAGCAATATCACCCTGGCCCCCCCGGCCCTCAGCTTTTCAATGGTCGGGACCGCAGCCCGCAGGCGTGTGTCGTCAGAAACCTGCCCGTCGTGCATGGGGACATTGAAGTCCACCCGCACCAGGGCCCGTTTGCCGGCCAGATTGACGTCGTCGAGGGTGGAGAAAGTCATCTGGGATCAGAGCAGGGCGGCCATGGCCAGGGCCGTGTCGCTCATCCGGGTGGAGAAGCCCCACTCATTGTCATACCAGGTCAGGATGCGGCCGAGGCCGCCGTCAATGACCTGGGTCTGGGCAAGGGCGGCCGTGGACGAGGCGGGCACATGGTTGAAATCAATGGAGACCAGGGGATCATTGGTCACGGCCAGAACGCCCTTGAGCGGGCCATTCGCCGCGACGGTCAGAGCCTCATTGATCTCCTCCCGGGTCAGGGTCCGGCCGGGCACCCAGGTCAGGTCGACCACGGAGACATTTGGGGTCGGAACCCGGATGGACGAGCCGTCCAGCTTGCCCTGCAGTTCGGGGATGACCAGGCCCAGGGCCTTGGCGGCGCCGGTAGACGTCGGGATCATGGACATGGCGGCGGCCCGGGCCCGGTAGAGGTCCGAGTGCATGGTGTCCAGGGTCGGCTGGTCGCCAGTGTAGGAGTGGATGGTGGTCATGTAGCCGCGCTCAATGCCGGCCAGTTCGTGCAGCACCTTGGCCACGGGGGCCAGGCAGTTGGTGGTGCAGGAGGCGTTGGAGACAACCAGGTCGTCCTTGGTCAGGGTGTTGTGGTTCACGCCGAAGACGATGGTCTTGTCGGCGTCCGTGCAGGGGGCCGAGACCAGGACGCGCTTGGCACCGGCGTCCAGGTGGGCCCTGGCCTTGTCCTTGGAGGTGAAGAGGCCGGTGCACTCCAGGGCGATGTCGACGCCCAGTTCGCGGTGCGGCAGCTCGGCCGGATTGCGGATGGCGGTGACCTTGATCTTGCCGAAGCCCACATCGATAGTGTCGCCATCGACGGTCACATTGCCCGGGAATCTGCCATGGACACTGTCATAGCGCAGCAGGTGGGCATTGGTTTCCACCGGGCCCAGGTCGTTGATGGCTACGACTTCGATGTCCTTGCGGCCATGCTCCACGATCGACCGCAGGACCAGGCGACCGATCCGGCCAAACCCATTGATTGCGACGCGAACGGCCATGGAAATCTCCTTGATCGATTTAGCTTGAATTGGCAGCGGTTTTTCGGGTTCGGACCCGGGAAGTCAAGCCCCAGACATCCCGTAACGATCCTGTGCCGCTGAAATAAGGGGGCTGTGACCAGCAAGCCCGGGATTCAGCCCGGGATGACCCTTACCTTGTCCGCCGCCGCCTTGGCCCGCCGACGCGCCTCATCAGTGTCTGTCGCCCGGGCGAGAGCCACCCCCATCCTTCGACGATCGAAGGCCTCAGGCTTGCCGAACAGGCGCAGGTCTGATCCCGGCACCGACAGGGCTTCGGCCACGCCTTCAAAGGCTATGCCTGCAGCCTCCAGACCACCATAGATGACCGCACTGGCACCGGGTTCTCGCAGGGTGACGTCTACCGGCAAGCCAAGTATGGCCCGGGCGTGCAGGGCAAATTCGCTCAGGGTCTGCGTGGCCAGGGTCACAAGGCCTGTATCGTGCGGCCGGGGACTGACCTCGGAAAACCAGACTTCATCGCCCTTTACGAACAGCTCCACTCCGAAGAGTCCAAGCCCGCCCAGCTCATCGGTGACCGCCCTGGCTATGGCCCTGGCCCGGTCCAGGGCTGCTGGCGTCATGGTCTGGGGCTGCCAGCTTTCCACATAATCGCCCTTGACCTGCCGGTGTCCTATGGGCGCGCAGAAATGGGTCTGCACCTTGCCGTCAATGCCATTGGCCCGGACGGTGA
>CAIYSH010000409.1 GCA_903928755.1 uncultured Alphaproteobacteria bacterium
ATGCCGTCCTTATAGAGGGCGTCCGGCTCGCGGTTTGAGGTGGCGACCAGGGTGACGCCGCGCTCGAACAGGGCGTCGAACAGTCGGCCCAGGATCATGGCGTCGGCAATGTCGGTCACCTGGAATTCGTCGAAGCAGATCAGCTGGGCTTCAGAGGCCACCAGATCGGCCAAGGGCGGAATGGGATCATCGCCCCGGTGCTGGCCAAATTCCGCCTTCCGGGCGGCGGCATCGCCCTTGCGCCAGGTGCCGATGCGGCGATGGATCTCGCCCATGAAGACATGGAAGTGGGTCCGGCGCTTTGACCTGACGGAGACGGTCTCGAAGAACAGGTCCATCAGCATGGACTTGCCCCGGCCAACCGGCCCCCAGAGATAGACCCCCCGGCGGCTCTCCGGCTTGCGGAACCTGGCCAGCAGGCCGCCGGTGTCCAGGAGGTCGCCCTCCAGGCGCACGAGGGATGCCAGACCCAGACTCTGGGCGGGGTCCGGGCGGATCAGCCCCTGGGTGAGGCGGGCATCGAAGGCGGCTTGGAGGGCGGAGGCCATTGACCTCCGCCTAGAGCATGTTCCGATGGGTGGGAACCGGTTATCGGATCAGAATCGGCTCCCATTTCCGGAATCCGGGCCTTTTCCTCAGTCGGGAAGTCCGGGCTGGCTGACCTGACCGGAACCGGAAATATCCTGGGTCAGGATTTTGGGCTTTGCGGTCAGCTTGACCAGCCCATCGCCAGAGACGTCGATCCTGGCCGATTCCCGGGGCCCCAGGGTTGCCTTGCCAGAGCCCGAGATATCGACCACGGCAGCCTCCAGGGACAGATCAGCCAGGTCGGCCTCTCCATCGCCGGTAATGTCCAGACGAAGGCTCTTGGCGGCGCCCTTGGCAAAGACCTGGGCGTCCCCCGAGATATCCAGGGCCAGCCTGTCCTGCCGATAGCCCTCTATGACCAGCTTCTGGGATCCGGACAGGTCAAAGACCTGGATGGAAGGCGCTGTCACGACGATTTTCAGACGGGCATCGTCATCGTCATAGCCTCCCGCATATTCAATGCGTCCGTCATGGACCCTCAGATTGTCGAGGGCCTCGGATGGACCGGAAATGGTCAGTCTGGCGACTGGCCCCTGGGTATAGGTGATGTCCGCCGTCGGACTGACGTCCAGCTGATCGGCGCCCTGCCAGGTGAAATCCCGGGTGGTAGTCGCAGAATCACCGGTCGTGATGGTGAAGCCGTGGCGACCATCAGGACTCCACCTGCTGCCATGCCAGCCATGATGCTCCATGACCCATCCCTTGGCCTTGTCCCGGAGGGCAAAGGGTCCCCCGGCAAGGCCCAGAGCCCCGGCGAAACAGGCGATGCTCAGGACAAAGCCGACGATGGATATCGTGATCAAAGTGCGGATCATGACCGCGCCTCCGTAGGTTCCAGGGCCGGTTTCAGCAGGCGCATGTGCAACCTGCCGTACCAGACCAATGCGTTGACAAAGCCGATGGTGGCCAGGGCCGTGAGGGCACCCAGAGAAGACCCGCCGGCCATGACGCCAAGACCGGCCAGCATGACGGCCGCGATCTCTGATCCCGCGCCGATAAAGGGTCCGATGGCGAACAGGAAACCGCCAACCCCGAACAGGACGACGCCGACTATGGCGAGCCCGAACAGCGTGCCCCCGATGGGCAGGAGGATCGGCAGCAGGATCAGGACGTCAATGGCCCCCAGACCCAGAACCGCGAAGACCGCCGAGGCAGCGGCTGTGGGGTTGCGCTGGGCTTCCCACTGTTTGAGACCCGCTTCCGCCTTGAGCTCCCGGGCCAGACGTCCCGGATCTCCAAGGGCGGCGGCCACCTCGGCCTCGGTCCGCCCCGCCGCTTCGCCTTCGACGAAGTGGGCTTCATAATCTGCGATGATGTCGTCAGCTGCACCGGCGGGCATGTCGCGCAAGCCCTCCCGCAGCCTGTTCAGAAAAGCCTGGCGGCTCATTTCGCTCCTCCAAGAATGTCGTCCACGGCCATGGAGAAGGCATGCCATTCGGCCTTCTGGGCGATGAAACTGGTCTGACCTGTCTGGGTCAG
The DNA here is from genome assembly GCA_903928755.1 of uncultured Alphaproteobacteria bacterium. Classification (GTDB taxonomy): domain Bacteria; phylum Pseudomonadota; class Alphaproteobacteria; order Caulobacterales; family Caulobacteraceae; genus Phenylobacterium. Next base: position 2,068 of record CAIYSH010000409.1, read on the forward strand.
TTTGTAATATTTGCGCGGCGGACCCGCCGGGCTTTCCACCAGATAGGTGGTGACCAGACCGTCGGTCTGCATGCGACGCATGAGGGGGTAGATGGTGCCCTCCCCCATGTCGATGCCTGCAGCCAGACGGCTGGCGATATCATAGGCGTAGGCGTCGGCCTTTGAGAGCAGGGCGAGAACGCATAGTTCGAGCACCCCCCGCTTCAACTGGACCTGGACCGCTTCTGGCACGATGTGTCGCTCCTCTTTGATGAGGACCTATCTATCGCAAGGTAGTGACTGATGCAAGGTAGCTTGTGATAAAAGATAGCTGCTTTTTCCGGGGACGTCAGGCCGCCGTCCAGCCCCCATCCACGGTCAGGGCGGCACCGGTTGCCGATGCGCCCATGTCGGAGACCAGATAGAGCAGGAGGCCAGCCAGATGCTCATAGGTGACAAAGCTCTTGTTGGGCTGGGCCGCCAGGATGACATCTTCGATCACCCGGTCCTCGGGAATGCCGCGGGCCGCCGCCTGATCGTGGATCTGCTTCTCCACCAAAGGTGTCTTCAGATAGCCCGGGCAGATGGCATTGGCGGTGATCCCCGTGCGCGCCAGCTCGACCCCGATGGCCTTGGTGAAGCCGACCACGCCGTGCTTGGCGGCCACATAGGCCGACTTGAAAGGCGAGGCGACCAGGCCGTGGGCCGAGGCGATATTGACGATCCGTCCGCGCCCCTGGGCCTTCATGATCGGTATGGCCGCCCGGGAGGCATGGAAGGTGGAGGACAGGATGACGGCGATCAGGGTGTCCCACTTCTCGACCGGAAAGTCTTCCACTGGAGCGACATGCTGAAGGCCGGCATTGTTCACCAGTATGTCCAGGCGCCCGAATTCCGACACGGCGTAGTTGATCAGGTCGGTGATCTCGCCGGGCCTGGTCATGTCGGCGCCGTGATAGCGGACGGCGGCATTTGTGGCGGTCTGCAGGGCCAGCCGGTCAGCCTCGATCTGTGCCGGATCGCCAAAACCGTTGAGCACGACATTGACCCCCTGTTCGGCCAGAGCCCGGGCCAGGGCCTGGCCAATACCGCTGGTGGACCCGGTAATGACCGCCACATGGCCTTGAAGTCCGTAATCCACTGACATCAGGAGGAAGCCTTCTTTGTGCTGACAGGGGGCGGTTGGGGACGGGAAAAGACCCACTCGGTTTCGGAGGAAAGCTGCGGCACAAAGCCGTAGCCGTCGCTGTCAAAGGCCTTGAGGTCCGCCGCCTTTTCCAGCCGATGGTCGATGGCATAGCGGGCCAGAAGCCCCCGGGCCCGCTTTGCATAGAAGCTGATCACCTTGGCCTCGCCGTCCTTTTCCTCAAGGAAGCGGGTGTTGATCACCGGGCAGGTCAGGGCCTTCCGGGCCACAGAGCCGAAATATTCCTGGGAGGCGGCGTTCACCAGGGTGGGGTCCTTGTGACCCCGGACGCCTTCATTCAGGGCCTGGGCCAGCCGGTCTCCCCAGAAGGCGTAGAGGGTCTTGCCCCGGTTGGTCTTCAGCGAGGTTCCCATCTCAAGGCGATAGGGCTGAATGCCATCCAGGGGGCGGAGTAGGCCATAAAGACCTGACAGGATACGCACATGATCCTGGGCCCAGGTCAGGGCCTTTTTGTCCAGCTCCCGGGCCTTCAGACCGCTATAGACATCGCCATTGAAGGCAAAGGCTGCCTGGAGCCCGTCCTCCATGGCCGGATCAAAAGCCTGGAAACGCTCGCGGTTCAGGGTGGCCAGGGCATCGGAGAGATCCATCATGGACTTCAGCTGACGGACTGACAGTTTCCGGGTCACCTCAGCCAGTTCAGCGATCTCGGCGACCATGTCAGGGGTCGTCATGAGCACGGCCTGTTTGGGGGGCGCGAAGTTCATGGCCTTGGCGGGGGAGAGGACGATGATCATGATGGCTCTCCTAGAACAGGACGCGGGGATTCATGATCCGCCCGGGATCCAGGCTTTGCCGGATCGCAGAAAGCGCGGCAATCTCTACGTCGCTTTTATAGCGTCGGGCCTCTTCCGTCTTCATGGCCCCGAGACCATGCTCGGCGGAAATCGAGCCCCCAAGGTCGGCAACAATGTCATGGACAATGCGCGACCCGGCCTCCCGTCTGGCGGAATGGGTCGCATCATCCCCGTCATCCGGGCGGATGACATCAAAGTGGATATTGCCATCACCCACATGACCGAAAGCGGTGATCCGGCAGCCGGGGGCAAAGGCTGACATGGCCTGAGAGGCCCGGTCGATGAAGGTCGCCACCTGGCTGACAGGAACAGAGACATCATGCTTCCAGGTGGCACCCTCAGGCTTTTGCCCGGGGGACTGGTTTTCCCGCAGCGACCAGAGGGCGCGGGACTGGCTTTCCGTCTGGGCGACCACGGCGTCGGCGACAAGGCCCGCCTCAAGCGCCCGGGACAACAGCCCTTCCATGGCCAATTCCGCCGCCCCGGGCGTCCCGGCCGCAATCTCGATCAGGACATACCAGGGGTGGGTGGAGGCCAGGGGGTCACGCTGGTCAGGAATATTCTTCAGGACGAAATCCAGACCCCGCCGCCCCATGAGCTCAAAGGCCTCAAGGGCAGCACCCGCAGCCTCCTTGGCCTGGACCAGCAGGGCGATGGCCGCCCGGGGATCTGACAGCCCCACCATGGCCGTGGCCTTGCTGACTGGAAGGGGAAACAGCTTGAGGGCCGCAGCCGTGACCACCCCCAATGTGCCCTCCGCGCCGATCAGCAGCTGCTTGAGGTCATAGCCGGTATTGTCCTTGCGCAGCCGCTTCAGGCCATTCCAGATCTCGCCATTGGGCAGGACGGCCTCCAGGCCCAGGACCAGATCCCGGGTCGGACCATAGCGCAGCACAGCTGTACCCCCGGCATTCGTAGAGACAACCCCGCCCACGGTTGCCGAACCCTCGGAGGCCAGGCCCAGGGGAAATCGCCGCCGGACGCTCAGCGCCGCCTCATG
>CAIYSH010000410.1 GCA_903928755.1 uncultured Alphaproteobacteria bacterium
AGCCTGCGGCCTGACCCCGCAATATGAAGGGCTGGAAAAGCTCTACTCCGACCACAAGGATGAGGGGCTGGTGGTGCTGGGCGTGCCCTGCAACCAGTTCATGGGCCAGGAGCCCGGGACGGAAGCCGAGATCAAGGCCTTCTGCGAGACCCGGTTCAACATCGACTTCCCCCTGACCTCCAAGGAAGAGGTCAAGGGCGCAGGGGCGCACCCCTTCTACAGGTGGGCCCTGGAAACCCTGGGTGAATCCGCCGATCCGGCCTGGAACTTCCACAAGATCCTGGTGGGCAAGGACGGCGCCCTGATCCGCGCCTTCGGCCCGCGCACCGAGCCCCTGGCCGAAGAGATCGTGTCGGCTGTGACCGCGGCCCTCTAGAGGTCGATCACCACTCGTCCGCGCACCTTTCCTTCGAGGATTTCCCCGGCCAGCCGGGGCAGGTCTTCCAGGGTGGCGCGGCTGGTCATGGCGGCGAGCTTGGCGAGGTCCAGATCCTTGGCCAGGCGATCCCAGGCCTCGATGCGGTCAGGCTTGGGGCGCATGACGCTGTCAATGCCCGCCAGCACCACGCCTCGCAGGATGAAGGGGGCCACGGATCCAGGCAGGTCCATGCCCTGGGCCAGGCCGCAGGCGGTGACGGCGCCGCCATAGCGGGTCTGTGAAATCACATTGGCCAGGGTGTGGCTGCCGACGCAATCGACGGCACCAGCCCAACGCTCCTTGCCCAGCATGCGGGCCGGGCCCTGGAATTCGGCGGCGTCAATGACCTCTGCGGCGCCCAGTCCCATCAGGTAATCGGTTTCGCTGTCCTTGCGCCGGGAGGAGGCGAGCACGCGATAGCCGAGCCTGGCCAGAAGGGCTATGGCGACGCTGCCCACCCCGCCGGCGGCGCCGGTGACCAGGATATCGCCCTTGTCTGGCGTAACGCCCTGACGCTCCAGTCCCAGCACGCAGAGCATGGAGGTATAGCCTGCCGTGCCAATGGCCATGGCCTGATCGGTGGTGAGACCGTCTGGCAGCTTGACCAGCCAGTCGCCCTTGACCCGCGCCATCTGGGCATAGCCGCCATGATGGCCTTCGCCGACGCCCCAGCCATTGAGCACCACCCGGTCGCCGGGCTTGAAGTCGGGATTGTCTGAGGTCTCGACGACGCCGGCGAAGTCGATGCCGGGAATGAGGGGCCAGGCGCGGACGATGGGCGACCTGCCGGAAATGGCCAGGCCGTCCTTGAAATTGATGGTCGAGTGCTCGACACGCACGGTAACATCGCCGTCCATGAGCTCGGCCAGGGTCAGGTCTTCGAACCGCACCTCTGGCGCAGCTTCGGTCTTGTGCAGGCGCAGGGCGCGGAAGGTCATGCTTAGTCCTCGACGATCAGGCTGTGGGTTTTGGTGTCGCGCATGGTGAGGTAGACCACCAGGGAGCCGGCAATGACCACGGTGACATAGGTGAAGAACCAGGTCTCATGGCCGGCCTGTTTGAACCAGAGGGCGACGAATTCCGCCGTGCCGCCGAACAGGGCGTTGGCGATGGAATAGGGCAGGGCAACCCCCAGGGCGCGGACCTCGGTGGGGAAGAGCTCGGCCTTCACGATGGCGTTCACCGAGGTGTAGGCGCTGACCACCACCAAGGCTCCAGCGACAAGGCCGATGGCGCTCATCATGTCGTGGGTCCTGGCCAGGGTCGACAGGACCGGCCAGGTGATCAGGCTGCCGAGCACGCCGAAGGCGATGAGCAGGGGGCGGCGTCCGACCCGGTCTGAAAGAGCCCCCATGACTGGCTGGGCGATGAGGAAGACCAGCAGGGCGACGGCGGTGATCTGGCTTGCCTGGTCCTTGGTAAAACCTGAGGTATTGGCCAGAAACTTCTGAATATACGTGCCAAAAGTGTAATAGCCTAAGGTTCCTCCGGCCGTCAGGCCCATGACCAGAAGGCTCTGGCGTGGGTGCTTTATCAGCAGGCCCCAGGTGGTCGCCTTCTCGCCGGTTCTGGCCTTGAAGGACGGCGTTTCGTCCATGCCCTGCCTGAACCAGAAGACGGCAAGCGCCAGGGCTCCACCGATGAAGAAGGGTATGCGCCAGCCCCAGGCCTGCATCTCGGCCTGGGTCAGAACCTGGTTGAGGATCAACAGGAGACAAAGGGACAGGAGCTGGCCGCCCATCAGGGTGGCGTAGAAAATGCCAGACCAGAAGCCCCGGTTATCCCGTCCAGCCATTTCCGACATGTAGGTAGCGCTGGTGCCATATTCGCCGCCCATGCTGATCCCCTGAAGGATCCGGGCAAACACGAGAATGATAGGCGCGGCAATG
>CAIYSH010000411.1 GCA_903928755.1 uncultured Alphaproteobacteria bacterium
GCCGTATTGTTCCGGGCCATCCCCCTGGGGCTTGGCGAGATCTTTGCTGAAAATATCCTGCGCGGGTCGTGGGCTGAAGGCGCGGACCTGACCACGGAAGCCGGGCTGAAGGGGATTGCGGCGGCTTCGGGCCTGGCACCGGAGCTTGTGGATGCCGCGCTTGCCGATGAGACCTGGCGGATCCCTGCAGAGGAAAATCGCCAGGCCCTCTTCGATGCGGGACTGTGGGGTGCGCCGAGTTATGGCGTGAACGGTCGGTCAGCCCATTGGGGCCAGGATCGTCTCTGGATGCTGGAAGAAGATCTGCTCGACGAGATGACCCGACCCTAGGGCACCGGCTGATTGTCGTCCGGGGCCTTCAGGACCCAGGGGCAACGGGCCAGGGTGGAATCTAAAGGCACCCTTAACCGTGCCGCATGAATATGCTTCAGGACGTCGGGTGTTCAGAGACCTTCGGCAGAGTTTGACTGAGATCCAGGGAGCGCGACCATGACATCTCCCCTCGTGACCATTGCGGGCCGTGCTATAGGTGCCGGCCAGCCGCCGTATATTGTGGCTGAAATGTCCGGGAACCATAATGGCGACATCAATCGGGCCCTGGCCCTGATTGACGCCGCCAAGGCTGCTGGTGCCGACGCGGTCAAACTCCAGACCTATACCGCTGATACCATTACGCTTGACCACCATGGCCCGGACTTCCTGATTGAAGGCGGCCTCTGGGATGGTCGCCGCCTTTACGACCTGTATCAGGAAGCCCACACCCCCTGGGACTGGCACGCCCGGCTGTTTGCCCACGCAAGGTCCATCGGTATCCAGATCTTTTCCTCGCCGTTCGATCCGACTGCAGTGACCCTGCTTGAGGGGCTGGATGCGCCTGCCTACAAGATTGCATCCTTCGAGATCGTGGACATCCCCCTGATCGAGCTTTGCGCCCGGACGGGTCGCCCTCTGATCATCTCAACGGGCCTGGCCTCAAACGCCGAGATCCAGGACGCCGTCGCCGCAGCCAGAGGTGCGGGCGAAGGCGGCGTCATTCTCCTGCATTGCACCAGTGCCTATCCGGCACCCATGGAAGACATGAATCTCCGTTCGCTCCAACGCCTTGCGACCGAAAACCAGGTCGTGGTCGGCCTGTCAGATCATTCCATGGGGGTAACGGCGTCGATCGCGGCCGTGGCCCTGGGGGCAGCCTTCATCGAGAAGCACTTCACCCTGGATCGTTCGGAGGGCGGGGTTGATTCCGATTTTTCCCTCGAACCCCATGAACTGGCAAAGCTGGTTGCAGAGTGTCGGGCCGCGTGGTCAGCCATGGGCACGGACAACTATGACGAGGTGCCCTCTGAAGGGGTCAACCGTGGCAGCCGACGCTCACTCTATGTTGTCCACGACATCAAGGCCGGTGATGCCATTACCGGATTGAATGTCCGCTCCATTCGCCCGGGCTATGGCCTGCCTCCCAAATACCTGCCCCAGGTCATCGGGCGGACAGCGGCGCGGGACCTTGCCCGTGGAACCCCCCTGGACTGGGACCTGCTGGGTTAGCCTTTTCCCCCTAGGGCCATCCGGTCTGACCATTTGGCACGCGGCCTTGGACCGCCGTCATGGGTCTTACAGGTCCTCGGGTTCAAAATGGGAGAAGGGCAGGGCGCGGATGTCCTCGGAGGTGAAGTCGGGTCTTGTCGGGTAGAGCGCGTCATAGACCCGGGCGACGAAGGCGTAGTCCTCCGGGGTATCCACCGTCCAGCGCAGGCGACTGTCATTACGGCCCGCCTGGATGAGGTCGCAGCGGGTGAAGGATCCGGGGTTGTTATAGAGGTAAGGCGTCACGTGCTCGTGGTCATAATCGTCAACCGCCCGCCGGCCTGCCTGTTCAAGCGCACTGAGTGGAAAGACCTCGACATCCAGCCCCCGCGGGTAGGTCCGGTCGCGACCATTGCTGACATAGTCAGCGCCTGAGCGCGCACGAAGGCCGATCGCCTCGTCGACCACGACCGGGTCAATCAGCGGACAGTCTGCGGTCAGTCGGACAATGTCGCCGGAAAGGCCGAAATGGTGGGCGCAGTCGAGATATCTTGTCAGGACGTCCTGAAGTTCACCGCGGAAAACGTCCACGCCTTCTGCTGTCAGATGGGCATGAAGCGGATCATCGGTCGGGTCTCTGCTGGTGGCAACGACAAGACGGGTCAGTTTTGTACAGCGCGCCAGGCGTTCGATCTGACGGGAGATCATTGGTCGACCGGCCAGGGGCATGAGCACCTTTCCCGGGAGTCGGGTCGAGCTCATGCGTGCCTGAAGTATCGCCACAGTCATCGGACGAGCTCCTGATTGGGCGTGCAGGTTAGGGGCAGAACCTTGCCCGCGGTTTAACCAGATTGGGGACCCATGGCTTGATTTGTGACGCAGTCAGCCCTTGGCTGTGATCCTGCCCATCCTGTTGGGCCAAGGACAGGAAGTGGAGGAAGACATGTCGGAGGTGCCGATAAGGCTGCCTGATGTCGCGGTGATCGGGTTTGACGCCCCAATCCGATGGCTGGCTGAAGGTTGGTCTGATCTTATGAAATGCTTCTGGCAGAGCCTTGCCTACGGTCTCATCCTGACAGGCTTCAGCATCTGGCTCGTCTGGACGCTTTATGCCACCCACATCGCCTTCTGGGTTTTCGCCCTGACCTGCGGATTTGTCTTCGTGGCACCCATGCTGGCCATGGGGCTCTATGCCGCCGGGAGGGTTCTTGAAGCGGGCGGAAAACCGTCCCTGGCCGACATGCTGGTTGTTCGGTCTGCCCTGCGGCAGGACCTCGCCTATCTGGGTCTGGCCTTGCTGATCGTATTCCTGATTTGGGGGCAGATCGCGCAGATTGTCTACGGGCTCTCCACCTTCCAGACCCATGCGACGATTGGCTCCCTGCTGCACTTCACGTTCGGCACCGCGTCTGGCCATTCCATGCTGATGGCTGGCACCCTGATCGGCGGGCTCATCGCCTTTTTTGCCTTCACCCTTGTTGTGGTGTCCGCGCCCATGCTGCTTGACCGTAATGCCGATGTCTTCATGGCGACGGTGACCAGTTTTCGGGCCGTATCCCGCAATTTCCTGCCCATGCTGTTCTGGGCCTTTCTTCTGGCCACTCTGCTGCTCCTGACCGTCCTGACCGGTTTCCTGGGATTGGCCCTGGTTTTCCCCTGGCTCGGGCTTGCCAGCTGGAGAGCCTACAGAACCCTGGTCCTGCCTGCAGAACCGGCTCAATCCTGATTTGGACTGGCCTGATTTGGACTGGCCTGATGAGGGCTGGCGTCGCGGATGTGGGCCGTAAAGGTCAGGACGCCGCCCACATCGATTTTCGTGATGGTCGCTTCGACCGGAAAGACCTGTCCATTGCGGCGGAGGCCCTGGACCCGGGTGCGATCGCTCATCATCCTTGAGGCATCCTTGGCCCTCCGGAAACGGGCAATGTGCTCCTCATGTCCCTGTCGCAGGTCCGGGGGCATGAGGATGTCCAGCGGCTGGCCTGTCACGCTTTCTGCCGTGTAGCCAAACATCCGCTCTGCTGCCGGATTGAAGAAGACGATCCGGTGGTTGGCATTGATGGAGACGATGGCGTCTTCTGCCACCATCAGGATCCGCGCGGCCCGGAGACTGGCCTCACGGGCCACCGCCTGGTCGCGCCTCAGGACGGTGTTGTCGAGCACTGTGATGAAGTAGCGATCCTGGCCTTCGATGGTGCCATGGCGCACCCGGACGTCAACGAGGAGATCGACACCGTCCTTGCGTCGCGCTGTCAGGTCCAGAAATCTTGACTGTTCCGAGTCTGGCTCATCTGCCCAGCGCGACAGCCACTTGACCGGATCCGCCCGCCGCCCTGGATCCCTGGGCACAAGCATGGTGATGGGCTGGCCTGTGACCTCCGATGCTGGATAGCCGAGCAGGCGCTCCGTGGCCCTGTTCACAAATGTGATTTCGCCTGCGGGCGTCGAGACAATGACAGCCTCGGGCAGACCATTCAGCACAACCGCATGAAATCCTGCGAGGTGCTCATCTCCATGGGTCTCGGGCTTGCTCATCATGGCCTTTCCTGGGTCAGGTCCGCGGCACGCCGTCAGGGTTGCGTGGGTGTCTGTCCGGACCACGGTCCGGTGCACGGGCATCGTTCACCGGTTGGAAAACTGCGATAACTACCTGATTTTGAATATCTACATCCCTTCAGGCCATCGTGCCTGAAGGGAAGGGATACTCTCGCCTCAGGCAGGGATGGGATCGCCACCTTCCATGGCCTGCAGAATGCGGGGATCGTCGAAGATGGGGATACCCGCCTCGGCATATTTCGTCCGCACGGTCGGAGTCAGCAGCCCAACCCTGGCCAGGGCCGGCATCATCAGGTCCTTGACCGAGTGGATCTGGCCCGGGGGCAATTCCTGCGTGATGCCCAGGTCCTGCGCCTCCTGCAGACCCTTGAAGAAGTCCTTGTGGTCGATGCCACTATTGTCGAGCACGGAGAGAAATCCGGGATCAATCTGGCTGGCAATGGTCCCGGCTGTGGCGCCCCGGGTCAGGATGTTGACCGCCTGGAAGGCGAACTCTGCCAGGTCTTCGACTTCGTCCTTGTGCAGTTTTGCAATGACCGGCCCCAGATAGGCATGCCCGAAGGAGACGTGCCGGGACTCATCGCGCATGACGTTGAAGGTGAGCTTTTTCAGCAGCTCGCACTGGGTTGTGCGGTACATGTTGTTGAAGGCGCCCAGGGCCAGACCCTCGACGATCATGTTCATGCCGATCATCACCTTCTCATAGCGATCTGACTTGAGGGTCGCATCGATCAGGGACTTCAACATCAGCGACATCGGATAGACGATGGCGATCTTGTCGCAATACTTTGCATAGACCTCGACGTGGCGGGCCTCGTCCATGGTCTGGGTGGCCGCATAGAGCTTGGCGGTGGCATCGGGCACGGAATGGGTGACGCAGGCCGCTGTCATCAGGGCTCCCTGTTCGCCATGCAGGAATTGCGACAACAGCTGGGCCGTCGAGTGTGCCGTAAAGGTTTCCTGCTGGGATTTCGACAGCTTACTGAAGAACGGCATGCGGTGGTACATGTCCGACCGGTCATTGATCAGGGGCTTTGAAGGATCTACCTGGGTGTCCCATGGTAGCAGGTCGTCTGAGTCCCACTGGTTTTGCTTGGCACGCTTGTAGAGATCTTCGACCTTGTCGCCGGACATGATGTATTTGAATGTCCATGCAATCGACATGGGATTTTTATAAATGTCGTCAGGATTCATGGTGACTTTCCAGTCACCGGATGGTTGCATTTTTTCATTAATTGGCTTGTTCATGGCAGTTTCCTCTGGACGTTTCAGTATTGCCGAGCCGGACATTTAACGACCAGATTCTCGAGACTGGCGTCGAGTTTGATCTGGCAACTCAAGCGGCTGTTATTGTGGACGTCGAAAGCGAAATCGAGCATTTCGTGCTCGATGTCTTCCATGGGCGGCAGGCGTTGAAACCCGCCGTCTTCGACATAGACATGGCAGGTCGCACAGGCGCAGGCCCCGCCGCAGTCGCCGTCTATTCCGGGAATTGTGAAGCGCTTGGCACCATCCATCACCGTCAGTCCGGCCGGAACGTCGACGTGATGTTCCGTGCCGCCTGCTTCGATGTAGGTGATTTTCACCATCAGCTTCCTCCCGCTGGCCAGCCGGAGACTTCGGTCAGCCAGGACACGCTGATCTTTTCAGCGCAGGGCAAGCTTAAAGATGACGCTGGTGTCATCTTTGACGCAGATCAAGCACTGCACGCGCGGCCCACGTTCCGGGTAATGGTTTGCGGAATGTCTGTCATTTGACAGGCACTTCGGGATTTGCATTCAGGATGGCGCCAGGCGCCATTTATTTTTCTGGAAACTGTCATGACCGTACCGCTCAGCGATTCCGCTCTGGATCAACTGTTCCTGAAGGCTCGCACCCGTAATGGGTGGACGGATCGGCCGGTAAGTGAAGACCTCATCCGGCAGCTCTATGACCTCGTGAAAAACGGACCCACGGCACTGAATGCCTGTCCCGGTCGTTTTGTCTGGGTTCGAAGTGAGGCGGGGAAGGCGACCCTTGCCGGTCTTGCCTCAGAGGGCAACCGCGCCAGGATCCTCGCCGCTCCGGTGACGGTAATCGTCGCCCATGATCTGGACTTCGCCGAGCAGCTCCCGCAGCTTTTCCCGGCGCGTGGTGAAGCCATGAAGCCCATGTTCAAGAATTCGCCCATGGCCGAGCCCATGGCCTTTCGCAATGGCACCCTGCAGGGAGCCTATCTCATATTGGCCGCTCGGGCCCTTGGTCTGGATGCAGGTCCCATGTCCGGGTTCAACAATGCGGGCGTGGACGAAGCCTTTTTCGCAGGGACGTCCATAAAGTCTAACTTCATCTGCTGCCTGGGCTATGGCTCAGACGAGGCTCTGTTTCCGCGCAATCCGCGGCTTGCCTTTGACGAGGCCGGGCGGTTTGCCTGAAACACACTGCCTTCAGTCCTTGCGGACTGAAGGCAGGAACCGTCTCTCGTCTCGAGGTGGGACCAGCTTACCCTAAAATCTGAATTTGGCTTCCAGGTCGATCTGCTGGGGTTCGTTCAGGGTGCAGCGCAGAACGGTACCCCCGGTCAGGGCATTATTCAGACCGAAGGCGGCGTTATTGGGCTGGGCGAAAATGCCGGTGCAGAAACCCTTATTGGTGAGGTTCTGGCCAGCCAGGGCCAGTTCCCAACGTTCATCAGGGCCACGCAGGGCGATCCGGGCACCCAGCAGCTCATATGGGGCCTGCATGGCATCGGGATTGTTATCGCCGGCCGAGGCCAGGCTTTGCCGCGAAACAAAGCTCAGGTCGCCTCGTGCCATCCAGGTCCAGCCATTGTCCAGATGACCCACATATTGCGCGGAGGTCGCCCCCTGCCAGCGGGGCGAGTAAGGCAGGCGCTGACCGGTCAGATCCTGGGCCACGGTGAAGGCCGGCAGGGGCGGGGCCCCTTTGAACAGCAGATACTGGGAATCCAGGAAGGCGGCGGACAGGGTCAGGGTCAAAGGCGGAATGGGCCGCGCCAGGGCGTCGAATTCCACGCCCTGCTGCTGAACGGTTCCGTTGTTCTGGGTTTTGAAGGTCACGCCGTCGAAACTGCGGAACTGAAGGTCCTGGATCTTGGTCCGGTAAAGGGTGGCATTGGCGATCAGTCGGCGCTCGAACCACTCAGACTTGATGCCGAGCTCGATGTTTTCCGTGGTTTCCGGCCGGAAGGTCCGGTTCTTGGAGCCGACGGCTGCCGTGGTCGGAGGGGAGGAGTCAAAACCACCTGACTTGAACCCGGTCGAATAGCTGGCGAAGAGCATGACATCGTCTGAGGCCTGATAACTGCCATTGAAACGATAGGTGACCTTCTGGGCCTTGGTGGCGAGGGGGCTGACTTCCGGAGCCTGGGTGGCGATCGGGTTGTTCTGCACTGATTTCAGAATGCCGGACTTGTCATCCTGGGTATAGCGAATGCCCCCGGTGAAGGAGAACTTGTCAGTGAGTTTGTAGGTCGCCTGGGTATAGGCGGCGACCGACTCGGTATCCTGGGAAAACCACAGGCGCGTGGCCAGAGCCTGCGGTGCCGCCTTGCAGGCCGTAACCCTTGCCGCTGTCGACGTATTACGGATGAAGATGTCGCAATAGGCAGGGGGCAGGTCAATGATCTGGCCGATGTCGTAGGCTTCGTTGAAATAGTAGAGGCCTGCCACATAGCTGAGCTTGCCATCCAGAAGGGTTTCCGGTGAGAGCAGTTGCAGTTCCTCGGTATGGGTCTGGCTGTCATACAGGCCGGTCCGGTTCTGGATCAGGATCGGCATGTTCTGCGCCGATGCCTGATACTGGACATCCTTCCAGTCGCGATAGGAACTGATGAATTTCAGCTGATAGCCATTGGCGAGGTTCCAGGTCAGGTCGCTGGAAAATCCGTTCTGGTAATCCTTCAGATCGCCATCGGTGTTCTGGCGGACATGCCGGTTGTAGGTGCCGGTCAGATAGGGAGTGACGCCGGTCAGAGGGCCTGTGCCATCCGGATCCAGGCGGGTCGTCCAGTTGGCCGCTGCCAGGGGCGTGACCGTATTCTCGACGACGGTGATGGTGTTGTAGCCATCGCCGCTGAGGTTGACGTAATCACCCCGGAGCAGCCAGGTCAGGCTGTCATTGAGGTTCCATTTGAAGGATCCCCGGACAGAGACCCCGTCCTTGCGACCGATGCGCTTGCCGGTGATGTCATTGCGGTCAAAGCCATCGCCCTTATAGGCCAGAACCGACAGGCGGGCCGCCATGGCGTCATTGATCGGCGCATTGACAATCGCTGAAACCCGCTGGCGACCATAGGTTCCCGTACTGGCCGTCAGTTCGGCTGAATAGTCCCGTTGCGGCTCTGTCGTACGAAGCAGCAGGGCACCCATGGAGGCGTTCCGGCCAAACAGGGTTCCCTGGGGCCCCCGAAGGACTTCAACGGACGAGATGTCGTTCAGGCCGGGCAGCAGGGTGCCGATCCGCGGGATGTAGACGCCATCGAGGAAGGACGCGACGCTGGGCTCTACAGCGGAGTTGCCGCCCGTGCCGATCCCGCGGATCTGGATGCGGGTGTTCGCCGTCTGTGAGGAGGTGGAAATGTTCAGGGCCGGGGTGATCCGGCGAAGGTCGCGGATGTCCTGAATCCCGGCGGCCTTGAGGGTTGCGGCACTGAAGGCCGTCACCGAAATGGGCACGCTCTGGACATTTTCGGCCCGCTTCTGGGCCGTGACGACGACTTCCGAAAGGCCGACATCTTCGCTGCCGGAGGCCATCCTGGCCTGGGCGGCAGCCGGGCCGCTGATGACAAAAGCTGCAGCCGTAGCCAGCAATAACTGACGTTTCATCCTGTTTTTCCCCCGTGGAATTCGCCGACCTTGGAGTCGGTCGATCCTCATTCCAAGAACAGGGAATCTGACACAGGATGTCTGCAGGTCAACTCATCATGACAAATTGATGATGAAGAGGTCTGGGAAAAGTGGCGGCGTCCCGGGCTGGGATCTCCCTCGACGCCGCCAAATGCCCTGGTGTCCGGTCCCTGAATGCGGAGGCGCTTCAAGGGAAGGACGGGGCTTCACCCCTCAGCTCAGGGCATGCGATGCAGGGCGCAGAGCTTGTTGCCGTCCGGATCGCGCAGGTAGGCCAGATACATCTTGCCCATGCCGCCGGCGCGGACGCCAGGGGGTTCTTCGCAGGTGGTGCCGCCATTGGCGACCCCAGCCGCATGCCAGGCATCGGCCTGCTCGGGGCTGGCGCAGGCAAACCCGATCGTGCCGCCGTTGGCGAAGGTTGCCGGCTCGCCATTGATGGGCTGGGAGACGGAGAAGACCCCGGTGGGGGTGACGTAGAAGATGCGGTGGCCGTCAACCGCTGCGGGGTTGACCCCGAGCGTGCCCAGCAGGGCGTCGTAAAAGGTCTTTGCCTTTTCGAGGTTATTTGTGCCGAGCATGATGTGAGAGAACATTTGCGTCTTCCTTCCTGGCCTGTTGCCGGAGATCGTTTGATCCGGACTTGGAGTTGCAGAAGTCCGGGTTGTTTCATGGACCGGACCTTGACGGCAAGTCCGACAAGGGGGTGACATGGGAACTACGGCAACGCGAGAAGGATTTTCTGATGCCCTTTCCAGCCTCCAGGGTCGGACTTGACCTGGATCGGGTCGAAACTGACCTGAGCACGCGCAGGATTCTGGCTTATGCGGCGGGGCTCGGTGCCCGGGACGACGTCTTCCTCGATGATGCCCGGGACGGTGGGCTTGAGGCCTTGCCCTTTCAATGTGTATCCCCGGAGTGGCCGGTGATCCTGTCCATGCGTCGCTGGCTTGAGGATGCCCTGTCGCCGGAAGAGGCGCAAAGGGGGGTGCATGCCGTTCAGGACTCGACATTTCACCGGGCCATGCGTCCGGGAGACCGCCTTCTGACGGCTGGCCGACTGGTATCCGCCACCCGGATCCGCTCCGGAGTCCTGGCGGTCTGTCGCCTGGAAACCACTGACCGGCTGACCGGCGAGCCCGTAACGACCACCTGGACCAGTTCCATCTATCGTGACGTGGACCTGGATGGCGAGGGCGCTACCCTTGAGGCACCGCCTGTCCTGTCGGAAGCGGAGACCCGGCCTCTGGGTCCCGACGCCCGGTCCACCCGGATCGCCATCCCGCGGGAAATGCCCCATGTCTATTCCGAGTGCGCCAGGATCTGGAATCCGATCCACACGGAGCGGGCTGTCGCCCTGGCATCAGGGTTGCCGGACATCATTCTCCACGGCACCGCAACCTGGGCCCTGGCAGGCCTGACCCTGCTTCGCGCGCAGGCCAAACCCGGGCGCGCACGCCTCAAACGCATGACAGGACGGTTTTCCGGCATGATCATCCCGGGAGAGACCATTACCGTCCGTCAAGACGAAGGGTCTGATGGATCCCTTCGCTTCGATGTCAGAAGTGCCTCGGGAGGCCCAGCGATTACCCAGGGCGTTGCCTGGTTCTGAGTGGCGTTCCCGGCAGTTGAGGCCGGAACCCCATGCTGTCAGGTGTCATATCCCGGATTATGACGGTCGAGCCTGCGCAGAAGACCGGGCCAGGCCAGGGCCCCGCCAACGCCACGTTTTGTCTGCTCCCGCACGACATCCCGGGAATCCTGCGGAGCCATCAGGACCCTGTCCCGCCCGACGGTGAGGGCGTGGATCTGCATCTTGCAGGCCTGTTCGAGATTATACATCCCCCGGAAGCAGTCGCCGGCGGTCCTGCCCAGGGACAGGGTTCCATGATTGCGCAACATCATCAGGGGCTTGTCTCCGAGGTCTGCGACCAGACGCTCGCGTTCGTCCAGATTGAGGGCAATGCCCTCATAGTCATGATAGGCCAGTTTGGGCAGGGCAATCAGGGCGGTCTGGCTCAAGGGCAGAAGGCCCTCCTGCTGCGCCGACACGGCAACCCCGTATTCCGAGTGCAGGTGCATCACATAGTGGGCATCCTCAACGGCCATGTGGACCGCCGAATGTATGGTGAAACCGGCGGCATTGACCATGTAGGGCGTGTCCTGAAGGATATTGCCCTCGACATCGATCCTGACCAGCGAGGAGGCAGTGATCTCTTCCCAGAAGAGGCCATAGGGATTGAGCAGGAACTGATGGTCCGGTCCGGGTATCCGCGCTGAAATGTGGGTGTCGACCAGATCGTCCCAACCATACAGCGCCACAAGGCGATAGAGGGCGGCCAGGTCGACCCGGGCCTTCCATTCCGCTTCTGAAACCCGGCCCTTGAGGGACGCTATCCCTGCTACCGATCCGTCAGCCATGGTGGCACCTTTTCCTGAATTCCTCGTGGGAGGTTCTCCCTTTCGCCGTGGCGGGTCAATAGTCACTGCCTGCAGATTTGAGCATGGCGTATGTCGGGCGTCAGGATGGTGGCGTTTCCCGATCTGCTTCTGTTGGCTGATCTGCTCTGCAATGCCTGACGGCGGACTGTTTTCCCATCGCGGTATGCCCCGTTGGCCTGGGATGCATCATGTCCGGCTTTTGAAATGACCGCATGCAGGCCTGTGCCCGCCCGCCCGATTGGCGGTTGATCTTTGCCGTCATCGCGGACTAGGTCTTCCAAAAGGATTGCGACATGCTTCAGACGACACACCTTGGCCGCAACAGTGGTCTGATCGTTTCACGCCTGTGCCTTGGCACCATGAATTTCGGTGAACCGGGGCGGGGTCACCAGGGCGACTGGACCCTTGGCCTGGACGATGCGCGACCGCTGTTCAGGGCCGCCATCGAAAAGGGGATCTTCTATTTCGATTGTGCTGACATCTATGGCATCGGGGCCAGCGAGACCGTGGTGGGCGCGCTCCTGAGAGAACTTCTGCCCCGTGAGGACTATGTCCTGGCCACCAAGATTTCCATGCCTATGGGGCCCAACCCCAATGCGGGCGGCCTGTCACGCAAGCACATCATGGAAGGCGTCGATGCCTGCCTGCGTCGTCTGGGCGTGGACTATCTCGACAAGCTGGTCATTCACCGGCACCCGCACGGCATTGCCGGTCATCAGGGCACGCCCATTGAGGAGACGCTGGAAGCGCTGCATGATGTGGTGAAGGC
>CAIYSH010000412.1 GCA_903928755.1 uncultured Alphaproteobacteria bacterium
GGCGCTGTTGCCAATCAGGACGGCGGGATTGATCCCCTCGCCCCCAGCCGCGACAACGCCGATGATGGCGATATGGCCGCCGATCTTGATGGCGCGAAGGGTCTGCTGGATGGTGCCGGCCCCGCCCACTTCCATGACGAAGTCCGCGCCGACGCCCCGGGTCACTTCCCGCACCGGCCCTGACCAGTCCGGGGTCTGGCGATAATTGATGGTATGGTCAGCACCCAGGGACCTGGCCCGTTCCAGCTTCTCGTCCGACGATGAGGTGATGATGGTCCGCAGGCCCGCGGCCTTGGCGAACTGCAGGCCGAAGATCGAAACGCCGCCCGTACCCTGCAGGACCACTGTGTCACCCGGCTCTAGCCGCGCATCCACAAACAGGCCGCGCCAGGCGGTCAGCGCCGCGCAGGGCAGGGTCGCTACCTGCTCATCGGTCAGGAAGTCAGGGACCTTGGACACCCCCTCCTGGCTGAAGACCTGCAGCTCGGCCCCGGCGCCGGGAATGGGGAAACCCAGGGCGCTGGACAGCTTGGCCAGGTCCGGCGGACCCGACACCCAGTTCTGGAAGAACAGGGTCGAAACCCGGTCGCCCACGGCTACCCGGGTCACACCCGCGCCAACGGCCTCGACTACGCCGCAGGCGTCAGAGAACGGTGTCACCGCCCCGCTCTGGCTCGGACCGCGCCCATAGACGCCGCCGACCATCAGCAGGTCGCGATAGTTCAGCGAGATGGCCTTCATGCGGACCAGGACCTGCCCAGGCCCCGCCGTCGGCGCGTCGCGCTCGACCACATTCAGTTGATCCACGCCCCAAGGCTCTTTGACTTCCAGCGCACGCATCAGCGGTCTCCCTGTTTTCCCCATTGTCGCGGTTCAGCGGGGCGAGGCAAGGCTGTCGTCGGGTCAGGGGGACTCTAAACGCTCAAGAGGAGAGACACGCCAGCCGACGCTGCAGCCGCGGCCAGGGCCTTGTCTGTCGTTGCTAGCGGCAAGCCCAATCGAAGGGCGAGCTCCAGGTAGGTCGCGTCCATAGGATGTCAGTCGATGGCGTTCAGCCAGCTCTGCAATTTCGGTCCAGGTCAGACCGGCCGTCTCAGTGTCAATTTCAATGGGCAGCGCCTGCAAAAAACCTGTGAGACGTCGCCGCAAGACGCTGTCTATCCGTTTCCTGCGCTCAGCCATGAGCAGACCGTTGAGCGCTTCAATAGGCCAGAGCTGCGGGGCGTTCGCGCCTTCATCGCAGACCCGGTCTAGCAGAGACATTATAGCCTCGGTCTGCTCGTCCTCGAAGCACCAGGCCTGAGCGACGGAGTTATCGACGACGAAACTCACCTGCGGCCTTCGCTGATGAGATCCTTAATTGAGATGCCGCCAAGGGACAGCCCTTTGCTCGCCGCGCGGAGACCCTCTGCTGCAGCGCGGGCCTTTGCGCGATCAAAGCCACCTTCCAGGGGCGCTAGCCGAGCTATGGGCTTGCCACGGCGGGTAATGATGACCTCGCCCCCGCATTCGACCTCATCCAGCAGGGCTGTGAGGCGGTTCTTGCCTTCAAAGACGCCGACCGTATGCATGGCTCAGTCCTTCTAGCTAGCTAGATAGCTAGATAGCTAGATAGCTAGCGAGCTTAATACAGAATTCAGGCAGACACCAATCCAAGTCGCGCACCGCCATCGCCCAGGGACCAGGCGACATAGGCTCCATTCTTCAGGACGGCGGTATCATTGCTGGCTCCGATTTCCAGCGACGAAGATGGCGACGAGGTCACCGCGTCAACCGTGGCTTAGAATTTCCTCCCCCAGAATGACCATAATCTTTTGCCCCGCCTCACTGGCCCAATTGCTGGCCAGGGTCGAGAGCAAGGCGTTCGTCGTCGTAAGTTCAACGCCGCCGCGTTCCATTTTCCGGAAGGCCATCTGATCGGCGAGTAACGAGGGAGAACCGGAGGCGTCGACGACCGCCGTAACGGCAAAACCTTCGAGCGCCGCGAAGATAGCTGGCGGTGCAAGACAGACATCCGTCGTGATGCCCGCCATTATAAAATGTGTCCGCCCAGTCTTGCGACAGGCGTCAGCAAAGTCAGCGTCGTCCCAGCAATTGACGACGCCTGGACGCCTGACCCGGCCAGCGAATGCCTCGGGCGCAATCGTCTCCAGCACGGGCATGAGCGGCCCCTGCTGGTGCTCCTCCATGCTCGACGTAAATACAATCGGCATCTGCAAATCGATCGCGACGCGCGCCAACGCACGCGTGTTGGCTTCGATCACATCCCTAGGGACGGACGTCGCGAAATTCAATGTGCCGATCTGATGGTCTATCAAAATCACAGCCGCATTGGCGGGGGTAGGTTTGGGAATAGCCATCTGGAGTCCTCTTGATCGTTTACCCGTCTCGGGAGCTAAATTTATTGATTTTATTTTTGGAATAAATCTCGAATAATGAACAATAATGATCCATTTTTGGAGCAATTATGGACACCCTGAGCAACATGCATCTCTTTGTGGAGGTGGCCAGCGCGGGAGGATTCCGCGCCGCAGCCGAACGATTGGGAATGGCGAACTCAACCTTATCGCGCCGCATTGCAGATCTCGAACGCGATATAGGACTAAGGCTTTTCAATCGAACGACACGCAGAGTCGAGTTGACCGAGGCCGGACAGCTCTATTTCGAGCGGTGCCGTCAAATCGTCGAAGATGCGCGTCTAGCGCACGAGGAGTTGGCGGGGTTGGCCCTGCGGCCGACGGGTCTCATTAGGGCTTCCGTACCCGTCGATTTCACGCTGCTTTATCTCAGCGAAATCGTCATGGAATTTCTTCAAATATATCCCCGAATTAAACTCAAGCTTGACGTCAATCCGCGTCAGATCGATTTGATCGCCGAACCCGTAGATCTGACGATCCGCATCGGTGAACCGCAAGAGCCAAACTTAATCGCCAGAAAGCTAGGCGTTTCGGAACTTGCGCTTTATGCGTCGCCAGATTTTCTTGCATCATGCGGTAAGGTGCATGCACCGTCTGATCTGATAAATATCAATTGCTTAAAGATAGATGATGGACCCTGGCGTCTGATCAACCGCATCACCGGTGAGGAAACAATGGTGGCGGCGCAGGGAAATGTTGTAGCCAATAATATCGGTCTCCTGCGAAGACTTGCGCTACAAGGAACAGGTATTACAGCATTGCCCCAAGAGGTTGTGAAGAATGATGTCGCCGCGGACCGCCTCGCGCCACTTCTATCAGACTGGCGGCCCCCGGCCCTTCCAATCTATGCGCTCACCGAAACCAAACTGCTTCCAGCCAAAATCAGGGTGTTTATCGACTTTTTGACTGAGAAACTGAGAGACCGACGGCCCCTACAATTTGACGGACAAGTTTAGCGATCCATCAGGCCCGACGCCTGAAAATCGAAACGTCCCCTCACCCATCCAGCCGCTTGATCCCATAAAGCCGCATTGCCCCCGCCAGCCCGACTGCCGTCATCACCGTCATGGCGAGATACCCCCTCGCCGCGAAGTGATCGAACAGGAAGCCCGAGCCCATGGTTGCCAGTCCCATCAGCATGCCGCCCTGCAGGGCCGAATTGATCAGCTGGGCGCTGGAGGCGTTGGCGGGTCTGGACAGGCGTTCGACCAGCTGCAGGCTGGCGACGAAGGTGGCGGCATAGGTCAGGGTGTGCAGGGCCTGGATGGGGAAGACCATCCACAGGGGTGGCGAAAAGGCGAGCGCCGTCCAGCGGATCAGGCCGGCGACTCCGCCCAGAACCAGCAGGTTGCGCGGCCCCATCTTCCGCCGCCAGGGCTCCATGAACCAGAGGAAGACCACCTCGACGACGACACCGGCGGCCCAGAGCCAGCCCGTCAGGTTTTCGGGCACCCCCTGGGCCTTCCAGGAGAGGCTGGCGAAGCCATAGTAGAAAGCGTGAGCAGACTGGATGAGGCCGGCCGAAACCACCACCAGCATGAAGTCCGGGTCCCGGATCAACTCCATGAGGCCTGCCCGGCGGTGGGCGGCATTGGTATGTCCGCCTTCGGACGCCACCGGGTCAGCCGGCAGAAGGAACCGGGCGCCCGCCGCCGTCAGCAGGGCTGCACCCACCATCCAGGCCAGGACCAGTTCCGGGGAGTGATGGACCAGTATGGCCCCCATGACGATATTGGCCATGATGAAGGCGGCCGAGCCCATGCCCCTTGGCCAGCCATAATTGAACCCCTCCAGCCGGGCGCGGTTCAGGCTGATCACGTCCGCCAGGGGCGGCAGGGCGGCGAAGAGTGAACTGGCCACGAACCAGACCGCAAACCAGCCCCAGAACCCCAGGGGCGGGGCCATCAGGGCATAGGCTCCCGCCGTAGCCAGCCCCATGAGCATGAGCGGCGTGCGCCGAAGCCTGAAACTGTCAGCCCAAAGGCCCAGCAGCGGTGCCGTGACCATGCGCGCCAGCATGGGGGCCGAGAGGATCAGGCCGATCTGACCGCCGGTCAGACCCCGGTGGTGGAACCAGACCGGCGCATAGGGCGTCGAGGCCCCATTGCCCACATAGATGGCAGCGTAGAACAAGCCGAGGAGAATGGGGCTCCACATCATCTCGGGACCTAAGCTGAGTCGGGATTGATGCGGCGACCCTGTTGCGGCCCGGCGGAACCAGCGTAAGGTCTGCAACCCGTCTGTGCAGCGAGCGCCTCACCATGACCCTTCATAACAGCCATGACCGTGCCCTGCGCGACCGGGCCGCCGCCGTCATCCCCGGCGGCATGTTCGGCCACCAGTCTACCGCCATGTTGCCTGATGACTATCCGCAGTTCTTCTCCCGGGCCAAGGGTGCCCACCTGTGGGATGCCGATGGCAACCGCTATCTGGACTTCATGTGCGCCTATGGCCCGAACCTGTTCGGCTATGGCCATCCCGACATTGATGCCGCCTATGTGAACCAGCTGTCCCAGGGCGATACCCTGACAGGCCCCACCGAGCTGATGGTGGCCCTGGCCGAAGGCTGGGTGGCACAGGTCGAGCATGCGGCCTGGGCGATCTTCTGCAAGAACGGGACAGACGCCACCTCCATGGCCCTGATCGCCGCCCGGGCCCACACCAGACGCAAGACCATCATCCGGGCCAAGGGGGCCTATCACGGGGCCGCTCCCTGGTGCACACCGCGCCCGACCGGGGCCCTGCCCTCGGACCGCGCCCACCAGATCCTCTGCGACTATAACGATGTGGCCAGTCTGGAGGCCGCCGTGGCCGAGGCCGGTGATGACCTGGCCGCCATTTTCGCCGCCCCCTTCAAGCACGACGCCTTCATTGATCAGGCCGAGCCGGACCTGGCCTATGCGCAGCGGGCGCGGGAACTTTGCGACCAGACCGGCGCCTTGCTGATTGTCGATGATGTGCGGGCGGGCCTGAGGCTGGCCCGGGATTGCAGCTGGGCGCGGATCGGGATCCAGCCGGACCTGTCCACCTGGGGCAAGTGCATCGCCAACGGCCACCCGATCTCCATGCTGCTGGGCTCGGAAAAGGTGCGCAAGGCCGCCGCCTCGATCTATGTCACCGGGTCGTTCTGGTATCAGGCCGCCCCCATGGCGGCAGGCCTTGAGACCCTGAAACTGGTGCAGAATTCCAATTATCTGGAGCGCATCCAGAACCTGGGTGAGCGCCTGGCTGACGGCCTTAAAGAGCGCGCCGCTGCGGCGGGCTTCGGCTTCAAGGTTTCCGGCCCGGTCCAGATGCCCCTCTTCCTGTTCGAGGACGATGTGGACCTGCGCAAGGGCTTCTGCTGGTCCAGCGCCATGCTGGCCCGTGGGGTCTATGTGCATCCCTGGCACAACATGTTCCTTTGCGCCGCCATGACCGAGACCGACATCGACCAGGCCCTGAACGCGGCCGAGGACTCATTTGCCGAACTCAAGCGCCAGGCTCCGACCCTGGCGCCCATCGAGAAGATGGCTTTTCTGGCCGCCACCGGCCTTCGCTGACCCTTACCGAAAGACAAGATCATGAGCCGATCCGACTATAGCGACCATGACGGCGTGGCCCTGGCGGCCCTGGTGGCCCGGGGCGAAACCACACCTCTTGAACTGGTTGACTGCGCCATCGAACGGATCGAGCGGCACAATCCGGTGCTGAATGCCGTGGTGCATACGGCCTTTGACGAGGCCCGGGATCGCGCCAAGGGGCCCCTGCCCGACGGTCCCTTCAAGGGTGTGCCCTTCCTGATCAAGGACCTGGGCATGCCGGTCGCCGGCTGGCCACGCAGTTCGGGCAGCCGCTTTGCCCGCAATATCATGGATACCGAAGACGGCGGACTGACCGCCGCCTATCGTCGGTCCGGGGTCATACCGCTCGGCAAGACCAATACCCCGGAATACGGCATTACCGGCACGACCGAGAGCGCCCATCTTGGACCCTGCCGCAATCCCTGGAACCCCGGCTACATCTCGGGCGGATCCTCCGGCGGGTCGGCCTCGGCTGTAGCCGCCGGCATTGTGCCCATGGCCCATGCGTCGGACGGACTGGGCTCGATCCGCATTCCCGCCGCCTGCTGTGGGCTGGTGGGGCTGAAGGTCAACAAGGACCGCAATCTCAACCTGCCCGACGACTTCGACTATGCCATGGGCTTTGTGGTCGATCATGTGGTCAGCCGTACGGTTCGCGACAGCGCCGCCATGCTGGACGCCACGGGGGTGGCAGACCCCACCTCGCCCTATCCCTTCCCGCCCAAGGCCGCGCCCTATATGGAGGAGATCGAACGCGCTCCCGGTCGCCTGCGCATTGCCTGGTCATCAGAGACCGCCTCGGGCCGACCCATTGATCCGGAAATCCAGGCCGCCCTGGAACGCACGGCCGACGTCCTGAAGCAGCTGGGTCATGAGGTTGTCGAAAAGGGCCTGGGGATCGACTACCGCGCCCTCTATGCGGCAAGGGGCCCGGTTTCGGGGGCCAATTTCGCCGCCGGCATGGCCAAGCTGATCGAACGGGTGGGCCGCGAGCCCGAACCCGACGAGCTGGAAGGCCTGACCTGGGCCTCGCTCAAGGGCGGCCGCAAGGTGACCGGCGAAATGGCCTTCAAGGGCTGGCAGGACCTGCGCCGCCTGAACCGCGAAACCCTGGCCTTCTTCAACGATTGGGATGTCTATCTGAGCCCCGTGCTGGGGACGCCTGTGCCGGAGATCGGCTATCTGAGCCCGGTCGACCACGAGCCCAAGGAGGTCAACCGTCGCCAGGGTCAGGTCTTCCCCTATACCCCGCCCTTCAACTTTTCGGGCCAGCCCTCCATCTCCCTGCCTTTGGAAACTGACTCCAGGGGCCTGCCGATCGGGATGATGTTCACCTCCCGCTATGCCGACGAGGCGACCCTTTTCCGCCTCGCCGCTCAGTTGGAAAAGGAA
>CAIYSH010000413.1 GCA_903928755.1 uncultured Alphaproteobacteria bacterium
ATGCTGGCCGACATCAAGGTCAATGGGCGACTGCGCAAGGCGGCCATTCAGGTTACCAAAACTGCCCAGGTGTTTGCTTTCGATCGCGCGACCGGAGAACCCCTGTTTCCGATCGAGGAGCGCGCGGTTCCGGCGTCGACTATTCCTGGCGAGAAAGCGGCGCTGACCCAGCCCGTTCCCGTCAAGCCAAAGCCCTTCGACCGGCAGGGTATGGGCGAGGACGATGTGATCGACTTCACGCCTGCGCTGCATGCCGAGGGCGTGCAAATACTGAACCGCTATGTCCACGGCGACATTTTCACACCGCCAACGACGAAAGGTAATGCGGGGGGTAAGCTGGGCACCATCTACCTTCCCGGCTGGGTTGGTGGCGCCAATTGGACAGGTGCCGCGCTCGATCCGGAAACCGGGGTTATCTATGTGCCCTCCGTAAGCGTGCCGTGGGTGGCTGGCCTGGAGCCAAATGGCAAGGGTAGCTATCGCCGCAGCCGCCCCGAAGGCGGCCTCTATCTGGATGGCCCGCAGGGCCTTCCCCTGGTCAAACCGCCTTACGGCAGGATCACGGCGATCAACATGAACACTGGCGACCATGTGTGGATGGCACCAAATGGTGATGGCCCCCGCGATCATCCCGCGCTCAAGGGTCTGAACCTGCCCCAACTTGGCCAGCCGGGCCGCGCAGCACCTCTTTTGACAAAGTCCTATCTGTTCATCGGTGAAGGCGACATGGTCGGCATCAGCATGCCGAAATACAGTGGCGGTAACCTGTTCCGCGCCTATGACAAGAAGACCGGCAAGGTCGCCTGGCAGATCGATCTCGGCGCCGGCACAACCTCTCCGCCGATCAGCTATCTGCACAAGGGCAAGCAATACATCGTCGTCGGTGTCGGAGGCGTAAATCACCCGGCTGAACTGGTGGCTCTGAGCCTCGAATAATCAGCTGCCACAGGACAATTTCAACACCAAAGCAAGGCGCAGCCCCATGTCAGTCATGATGAAGACGCCCATATCCGCCCTGGCTTTGGCGGCCGTGGTCCTGGCCTCGTTTCCCACCGTGGCACTTGGGCAGCTCTATTCACCCGGGGTTGATCAGCCACTTACGGCGGCTCAAATCGCCCGCGAAACGCCGCCGAACACGCTGACGGGTGCAGCGGTAGACAAGTCGGTTGACCTCAAGAGCGAAGGCGGCATGGCCATAAGGGTCATCAAGTTGGCCGAGGGCTTGTCTCATCCTGATGGCCTGGTTTTCCTCCCGGATGGTCACACCATGCTTGTTACAGAGCGCGCCGGCCGCCTTCGTGAGATCAAGGATGGCATACTTGATCCCACCCCCGTCTTCGGGCTGCCGACCATGTATCATTTTGCCCTGGGTGGTCTGCAGGACGTCGTCCTGCATCCGGACTTTGCCAGGAACCACATACTTTACATATCTTACTCAAAGGGCCGGGAGCCCAGGCTCGGGACAACCCTTGCCGTCGCGCGCGCCCGCTATGAACCTGGCCGATTGAAGGACGTGAAGGACATACTGGTCACGGAAGCCTGGGAAAGTCCGCTCGGCACCTATGGAGGCCGGATGGTCTTCGGACCCGACGGAATGCTCTACCTCAGCGTCGGCGACCGCGACGGCACGGGTACGAACCCGGTCTCCACTGCCCGTCCACAGGCGCAGAAACTCAACAGTCATATAGGCAAGATCCTCCGTATCCGTGACGATGGTTCAATTCCGCAGGACAATCCCTTCCTAAAAACCCCGGACGCCAAAGGAGAAATTTTCAGCCTCGGCCACAGAAATGTCTATGGCATGGCCTGGGATCCAAAGACCGGCCAGATGTGGACTTCCGAATTCGGACCGTCAGGCGGTGACGAGATCAATATGGAAAAGTCTGGTCACAATTATGGATGGCCGGAGGTATCGCTTGGTCGGAACTATACAGGGCGACTCATGTCGGCGCAGCCCTGGTACAGGGATGGGTTCGACATGCCGAGCTTCTTCTGGAATCCAACTTTCAATCCCGAAAACATGATTTTCTATACGGGCGACAGGTTTCCACGACTGAAGGGATCCCTACTGATAGCGGGCGGGGGATCGAAGAAGATTGCCCAGATGATGATCCGGGATGCGGACTACATCAACCAGGGCGACACGATGCTGCACGAACTTGGCGTCCGGTTTCGTGACATTCGTCAAGGACCGGACGGATATATCTATCTCCTGACCGAGGGGCGTCTGCGCGGCCCCAATGATACCGATGGCATGCTGCTGCGGCTTGAACCTGTCCCGGGGGCACCTGTCCCGCCGCTTACCGGGCGCGGAGCTCCCCGTCCGGCTTCACCTGACTGAGGCACATCAATGAAACGCGAAAACCTGCCTTGCGGAACAATGACGCTCTCCGTAGGCGCCGCCGGACAATCCAGGCGGATCGTCTTCATGAGCATTGGGTATGCTCATCTGTGGGCCGACGATCCCGGTTTTCTTACGGCCAAACCACCTTCGCATTTCTGAGCCTGTCCCACACAGGATGAAAGCCCGTTTGATCAAGGGAACCAAATTCATGCGCCCAAT
>CAIYSH010000414.1 GCA_903928755.1 uncultured Alphaproteobacteria bacterium
GGCCAGGGTCAGCTTGGCGTCTTCGGTCAGGTATTCAGGATAGGCGACGGCACCGGCCAGATCCGAGGCGTCGATCGCTGGTTCCCGTGTCTCAACATCCTTGCGCGACCAGACCTCATGGTGCCGCGCCTTGGGCACGCCACCCAGTTTTTCGAAGGCCCAGAGCCCGGTCCGAAGCTTGGCAATCGCCGCAGCGTTCTTGGCCGGGATCACGAAGGGTGTCATGCGGGTGAGGTGCGGGGCTATGGCCTCGACGGCCTTCCGCTCCGACGCAGCTTCCTGGACCAGTCCCAGATCGCCCTGGGCCATATAGCGCAGGCCCCCATGGATCATTTTGGAGGACCGGCTGCTGGTGCCCGAGGCAAAGTCTCGCGCCTCCACAAGGGCCACGGACAAGCCGCGCATGGCGGCGTCACGGGCAATGCCGGCACCGGTCACCCCACCGCCGATCACCAGCAGGTCAAAGCGGGCACCATCCAGACCGTCCAGAATTGCGGCCCGGTTGCGAAAATCCAAGGCTCCAGCCTGCATGGTCCCAGTTCTCCGGCCTATCTGCCTGTGCGTCGCCGCGGAGCTTTCCGCAGCCGATCCCGTAGGCGTCCTATCTCTATGCGACAGGCCTGAGGGTCAATGCTTTAGGCGGAGATCGGCCATTTTACCCGAATGCCCCTGCGATCATTCCAAGCAAAAACATCGCTTTATGATGTGCCGGGCAGGCCGTGCAGCGTTCCATCCAGGACATTCACGGCTGGCCCCTGTCGCGCCCTGAACCCTAGGCATGGCGCTTCGGACGGCCTACTGAAAAGGTCATCACTGGAGGTTTCCGCAATGTCACAGCCGTCGTCCCTCTCCGCCGGGCTTGTCCTGCGCCGGGTGGGGCAGAGCGCCGTGGGCGCGGAGCGGATCGCCTTGCTGGAGGCCCTGGGAAGCCACGGTTCCATCACCGGCGCCGCTGCAGCGGTGGGCCTGAGCTATAAGGGCGCCTGGGATGCCGTCCAGGCCCTGAACAACCTTTTTGATCGTCCTCTGGTTGCCAGCCAGGTGGGAGGAAGCCGCGGCGGGTCGGCCGTGCTCACGGCGGAGGGGCGGTCGGTGATCACGGCGTTCCGCGCCATCGAAGGTGAGCTGGCCCAGGCTCTGGCCGCTGTTGAACAGCGCATTTCTTCCGCATCTGAGGTCGTCCCTCATGACTGGTTCTGGAGTCTCGCCATGAAGAGTTCGGCCCGTAATGTCCTTCGCGGGGTTGTCGAGCGTATTGCCGACGGTGCTGTGAATTCAGAGGTCACCCTGGCCATTGGCGGCGAAGCCCGGATCGTCGCTGTGGTTACCCGTCAGAGTGTCCTGGACCTGGGCCTGTCGACCGGGGTTCCAGCCATGGCCCTGATCAATGCCAGCTTCATCGTCCTGGCCCTGGCGGAAGACGGCATCCGGACGTCCGCCCGTAACAGCCTGGCGGGCGTGGTGACTGACATTGCCCGGGGCGCGGTGAATGACGAGGTCACCCTGCAGATTGCCGACGGCAAGTCCCTCACCGCGACCGTCACCCACGACAGTGTTGAGGCACTGGATCTGGCGCTCGGGTCGCGGGTAATGGCCCTGATCAAGGCGTCCCATGTGATCCTCGCCACAGCCTAGCTCTTGCCTTAACGGCCAAACCCGGCCTTGATCGCGCCCTCAGATTACGGGACGGGACGATGCGGATATTGGCTTTGGCGGGGGTCTTGATGGGCTTGAGCGTGGGTGCGGCGCAGGCGGAAAAATTGACCCCGGAGCGGGTATTTTCAGGCCCTGACCTGTCCGGCCCTCGAGCCCGTGGTGTCAGCCTGTCGCCGGACGGGACCATGGTCACCTATCTGAAGGCCAAGACCGACGATCCCCGCATGACCGATCTGTGGGCCGCCGACGTCAAGGGTGGCGCGCCGCGCATGCTGATCGATGCCCGGGCCCTGATTCCCAAGGATCGTGAACTCTCTGAAGCCGAGAAGAGCCGCCGGGAACGGCAGGGGGTCCAGACAAGGGGCGTTGTGGCCTATGACTGGGACGATGAGGGCCGGTTCATCCTGGTTCCAGTGGAAGGTGATCTCTGGCTCTGGTCCAGGGATGGCGGGCAAGTGGCCCGGCTGACCAACAGCGCCGATGACGAAATTGATGCCAAGGTCTCACCCAGGGGCGGGTTTGTGTCCTTTGTCCGCAATGACAACCTCTATCTGATCCCGGCGACAGGCGGACCGGAGCGGGCCCTCACCCAGGGTGGCGATGAACTGCACAGCTGGGCGACGCCGGAATTCATCGCCCAGGAGGAAATGGACCGTCAGACAGGGTACTGGTGGAGCCCCGATGAAAGCCGCATTGCTCTGAGCCGGGTCGATCAGACCGGCGTTGATGTGGTCGAGCGCGCCGATGTGGGTGCCTCGGGCGCGGTCATTGTCAGTCAGCGCTATCCCAGGGTCGGCCGGCCCAATGTGGTCGCCGAGCTTTATGTATTGGACGTGGCCAGCGGGCGCATGGTCAAGGTTGATCTGGGTGCCGACAAGGATGTCTATCTCGCCCGGGTCGACTGGTCGAAGGATGGCAAGACCCTCTATGTCCAGCGTCAATCCCGGGACCAGCGCCGCCTCGACCTCCTGGCCGCAGATGTGGCCACCGGGGCGACCCGCATCATGCTTACGGAGACCAGCCCCCACTGGGTCGACCTCTCTGACGACTTCCGGCCGCTGAAGGACGGCGGCTTTCTATGGTCTTCTGAAAAGAGCGGCTGGAAGCACCTCTATCGCTATGACGCCAGCGGCAAGCAGGTCGCCCAGGTCACCAAGGGCGACTGGCCCGTTGACGCCATTCAGGGGGTGGATGAGACCCGGGGGCAGGTGATCTTTACAGCCAACAGGGACACCCCCATCGAGCGGCGGCTCTGGACGGCCTCGTATATGAATCCGGGCACACCCCTGACCCTGACCCCGGCCGGCGGCTGGTGGACAGTCAAGGTTGCCAAGGCAGGGGGTGCCTTTGCCGGCACCTATGAAGACCCGGTAACGCCACCCCGGACAGGCCTCTATGACCGTCAGGGCAAGCTGGTGCGCTGGATCGAGGAAAACCGGGTGGGGGAGGGACACCCTTTTGCCCCCTATGTGGACCGGCTTCGCACGCCGATCTTTGGAACCGTCAAGGCGGCCGACGGGCAGGATCTGTGGTGGTCCATGCGCACCCCGCCGGGGTTTGATGCCGGGAAGACCTATCCTGCCATCCTCAAGCTCTATGGCGGTCCGGGCAGTGCCCTGGTGCGCAAGGTCTGGAGCGATCCGGCCGATCAGCTCTATCTCGAGGCCGGTTTCATCCTTTTCACTCTGGATAACAGGGGCACGCCCAACCGGTCTGTTGCCTTCAAGACCGCTATTGACCGGCGCCTGGGCCAGCTTGAGGTCGAGGACCAGCTGGCGGGCATCTCACACCTGAAGACACTGCCCTATGTCGATCCTGCCAGGATCGGTGTCACCGGCTGGTCCTATGGCGGCTATATGACCCTGATGCTGCTGACCGCGCCGGACTCGCCCTTCGCGGCGGGGGTTTCCGGCGCGCCGCCCACCGACTGGACCCTCTACGACACCCATTATACCGAGCGCTACATGGGCACGCCCAAGGATAATCCGGCTGGCTATGCGGCATCCGAAGTCACGGCCCGGATTGACCAGCTGAAGCCTGATCATCTGATGCTGATGCATGGCATGGCCGACGACAATGTCACCTTTGACAATTCCACCCGGCTGATGGCGGCCCTTCAGGCGAAATCCATCAGCTTTGAAACCATGCTCTATCCGGGGTTGAGGCACCGGGCCGGATGGACCCAGGCGCATTTGTTGCACCGAGCGCGGGCGACCCTGGACTATTTCACCCGCAAACTTCATCCCACCCCTGCACCTTGAGCAGATCAGGGCTAGGCTGTTTACAGATTTCAGATTCCCGGGGGCTCCCATGCGATTCTCGACCACATCCTTCATCGCCCTGATTGCGGCGGCGGCCCTGTCCGGGCCGGTCCTGGCGCAGTCTGCGCGGGAAAAGGCCTATGACGCCCAGATCTCGAATACCGAAATGGTCGACTGGATGAAACGTCTGGCGGCCGAGCCCAGCCATGTGAGTTCGCCGGCCAGCAAGGGCAATGCCGAATGGGTCCGCGACCAGTTCAAGTCCTGGGGCTGGGATGTCCGGATCGAGACCTTCCAGGTCCTCTATCCAACCCCGCTGTCAGTGAACCTCGAAATGGTCGGACCGACCCCGTTCAAGGCCACCCTCACCGAGGCGCCGGTCCCCGGCGATGCCTCGTCCAGCCGCATCAAGGACGAACTGCCAGCCTATGTCGCCTTCCAGGGTGACGGTGATGTCACAGGCGACCTTGTCTATGTGAACTTCGGCATGCCCGATGATTACAAGGCCCTGGAACGCATGGGCGTGTCGGTGAAGGGCAAGATCGTCATTGCCCGTTACGGCGTCGGCTGGCGCGGCCTGAAGCCCAAACTGGCCCAGGATCATGGTGCCATTGGCTGCATCATCTATTCCGATCCCCAGCAGGACGGCTACGGGACCGACGATGTCTATCCCAAGGGCGGCGGACGGCCTTCGCAGAGCTTCCAGCGGGGGTCGGTGGCGGACATGCCGCTCTATCCGGGTGATCCCCTGACCCCTGGCGTCGGAGCTACGGAAAAGGCCAAGCGCCTGAAGCGTGAAGACGCCCAGACCATTCTGAAAATCCCCGTGCTTCCGATTTCCTATGGCGATGCCCAGCATTTTCTGAGTGCGCTGGGCGGCAATGTGGTTCCGGAATCCTTCGTCGGCGGCCTGCCCATCACCTATCATGTGGGCGGCAGTGACGGCGTGAAGGTGCATCTGGCGGTCAAGTCGGAATGGAGCCTCAAGACCATCTACGATGTGGTCGCCGTGATGAAGGGCTCGGAACAGCCTGATCAGTGGGTCCTGCGCGGCAATCACCGGGACGGCTGGGTGTTCGGCGCCGCCGACCCGATCAGCGGCCATGTCTCCCTGATGGCGGAGGCCAAGGCCATCGGCAAGCTGGCGGCCGACGGCTACAAGCCCAAGCGCACCCTGGTCTATCTGAGCTGGGACGCTGAAGAGCCCATGCTGTTGGGCTCGACCGAATGGGCCGAGACCCATGCCGATGAGCTGAAGGCCAAGGGCGTCATCTACCTGAACACTGACGGCAATGAGCGGGGTCAGTTCAGCGCCGAGGGCAGCCATGCCTATGAGCATTTCGTCAATCAGGTGATCGGCGATGTGCAGGATCCGGAGACCGGGGTTCCCGTGGCCAAACGCCTGCGGGCCGCCATCCAGGTCGAGGGAGCCCAGACCGGTGCCAGCGGCCGGGCCGTCGCCGCGGCCAAGATCGCCGCAGATGCCGATCATGAAGA
>CAIYSH010000415.1 GCA_903928755.1 uncultured Alphaproteobacteria bacterium
GCGAACATGCCGGTGTCTTGCAGCGGCGTCGAAGCTGACGTCAGGTCGCCCGCGACAACTGTAGTGGCGACCACGCAATAGCGACCAAAGCCGAGGGGGCCATAGAGGAGCATGGCTGCCAACAGTGTGGCCCCCAGACCGATCAGGATTTTTGCACTGGCATTCATTCTGACTTCAATCCCGACTTTCACCGTGGACCTCTGGAACCGCAACATGGATCATGTGGTGCTTTCTGGCTACCGCCATGTCATTCCATCAGAAGTTATCAAGATCTTTGCAGACTTCCATCTGGAGTTGTGCGGACCCCTTACTGGCAGGCTGGACACAGGCCATGGGCCTCGAGGGTGATCGACCTGACGGCATATCCGCCGGTGTCAGCCGATTGCAGTCGATTCAGATGCGATGGCTCAAATTCCTGTGCTGCCCCACAGCAGTCACAGATCAGGAAAGCCGCCCGGTGACTTTCGGCGTCGCGGCGACAGGGAACATAGGCATTCAGGCTCTCGATCCGATGGGCAAATCCCATGCGCACCAGAAATTCAAGGGCGCGATAGACGGTTGGCGGCTTGGCCGGTTCACCCTGAGGTCCAAATGCTGCAATCAGGTCGTAAGCCTTCAGGGGGGCATCGGACTGAAGCAGAAGTTCAAGGACCCGGCGCCTCGGCGGCGTCAACCGCTCCTGGGTGGACTGGCATCGGGTCTCCGCCTGGCCAAGCACCAGGTCCAGAGACGCGCCGGAGAGGCCGCTCTGGGCGATGTCGTGATGATGACACTCTGCTCCCATGCCCAAGGGCTATCTCTCCTTTGCGCTGACGGCAACGGCTTTGATTAACTGCCCTTGACCGTGAGTTATGTTATCTCATAACACTTGAGGGGTGCCTGCGGAATGTCTGTCGGGACACATGCAGAACCCAATGAACAGTCCATGACCCGATCACGCCCCCCCTTTGGTATTGCGCTCATGGCAGCCGGTCTTGCCCTTTACGGGCAAGCCAGCGCCGCGCCCGCCAAGGCAGCCCCAGCAGATTTCGCGACGCTTCAGCAACAGATCAATGCGCTGCGCGGTGAATATGAGGCCAAGATTTCCGAGCTTGAAGCGCGCCTCAAGGCGGCCGAAGCCGAGGTTGCCGATGCCCAACAAGACCAGACCCTAGCACCAGTTCCTGAAGCCAATGGTGAGATCATCCTTGCCGATACAGCATCGGAACCTGCGCCAGCCGCCGTCATGCCATCGCAGAATGCCATGAACCCTGGTGTCTCGGTTGTGCTGAACGGCAATTATGTCGCCCGTTCAACGGATCCGTCTCTCGCCAGGATCCCCGGCTTTCCCATGCCCGATGACGGAGGCCCGGAGCATCGTGGTCTTTCACTGGGCGAGTCCGAGGTCACCCTGGGTGCCAATGTCGATCCCTATCTGAGCGCAGCCCTGACCGTCAGTTTCGACGGCAGCGGCAGCGCCTCGGTCGAAGAAGGGTTCATCCAGACCACAGACCTGCCTGCCGGGCTGACCCTGAAGGCCGGCCGTTTCTATTCGTCCATCGGCTATCTCAATGAGCGGCACGGGCATAACTGGTCGTTCATCGACATGCCTCTGCCTTACCGCGCCTTCCTTGGCGGGCAATATGGCGACGATGGGGTGCAGGTGCGCTGGCTGGCACCGACCCCGTTTTTCCTGGAAGCGGGTGCCGAAATTTTCCGGGGCGATCGGTTTCCAGGCGGTGGAGCGGACAAGAACCGTGCAGAGACCCAGTCCGTATTCTTCCACACAGGTTCGGACATCAACGACAATTCCAGCTGGCTCGGCGCATTGTCCTACATCCACACGGTTGCCCATGATCGCGTGACGGCGGTGGACACCTTCAGCGGTGACAATGGCCTCGGCCTCGCAACCCTGGTCTACAAATGGGCACCGGGTGGCAATCCCGCCCAGCGGAACCTGACCCTCAGCGGCGAATATTTCTTCGATCGCCAGAGCGGGGACTTCAATTCGCTTTCTGCCAGCCTGAACCGGACGGGATGGTATGCCCAGGGCGTCTATCAGTTCACCAATCGCTGGAGCCTCGGGCTGCGTTATGGCGCGCTGAGCGGTGATCGTCCGGCCCGGACCCTGTCCAGGTCTGCCCTTGATGATCTGGGCCGGAATCCCCGGGCGATTACGGGCCTCCTGGAGTACGATACGAGCGAATTCGCCCGTTTCCGCGTGCAGTTCTCGCATGATGAGACAGACCTGAAGGCCAATGACGAATTGCGCTTCCAGTATACGGTCGTCTATGGCCCCCACGGGGCGCACAGGTATTGAGGACATGAAGATGATCAAACCCACGCTCGGCGCGCTGGCCGCGGCATTTGTTGCAGCCGTCGCCGGCCCGGCTGCAGCCCTTCAGGTCTTCGCCTGTGAACCCGAGTGGGGTGCCCTTGCCCGGGAAATCGGCGGTGACAAGGGCAGCGTCTATGTGGCGACCACCGGCGTCCAGGACCCGC
>CAIYSH010000416.1 GCA_903928755.1 uncultured Alphaproteobacteria bacterium
ATTCCACCGTCCAGAACTGGTATCCAGGCGATCCTGAAACCGGGAAGGGTGGCATCTATAACTTCGTGACCAAGCGGGCCGACTGTCGCGGTGACAGGTCAAAGGTATCCTGGACCCAGGTTGAGACCGGCTCGGCCATAACCTGGAAATATCCTTCCTGCGTCCTGCGGGGCGAGGGATCCAGTGGCGAATTCTATTCCATTGCGATCACCAATGGCCGTCAACAGGCCGACACCGGGACGAAGATGATCCACCTGGGGGCCAATACCCGCTCGCGGATCATTTCCAAGGGCATCAGTGCCGGTCGGTCGTCCAACACCTATCGCGGTCTGGTTTCGGCACATCCCAAGGCCCGGGGCGCGCGTAACTTCACCCAGTGCGACAGCCTGTTGATCGGCAAGACAAGCGGGGCCCATACGGTGCCCTATGTGGAGGCGCGTAACAGCGCCTGTGTCTTTGAGCATGAAGCCACCACAACCCGGTTGTCGGATGATCAGCTGTTCTATGCGATGCAGCGCGGTCTCTCACAGGAAGAAGCCGTCCAGCTGCTGGTCAATGGCTTCGTCAAGGATGTCCTGCAGGAACTCCCCATGGAGTTTGCTGTCGAGGCCCAGAAACTGGTCGCAATCTCGTTGGAAGGAAGTGTCGGATGAGCAAGGACAGCCAGGTTCGCTCCGTTTCGCTGCGTCAGGCATTTTCCGATGAACTGGGGCGGCGCGAGATCGAGCGCAGGACGCGTGAGGATGCCGAGCGTGCGCAGCAGGAGGCAGACAACAGCCGGGCCATGGCGCTCTACGATACCCTCGCGGCCGAGGGAGATTTCCTGCGTGAAAAGGGCCTGATCCTGGACCACACCCGCTACGCCGTGACCCTGGATCATGAGAATTTCCGGCTGCGCGTCTATTTCGAAGACGACAAGGCCAGTGTCACTTCGGCGGACAAGCGCAATACGGCCTCCCTCAGCGCGGCACCCCGCAAGCAGGATACAGTCGACAGCGTCGAAGCCGCTGTCGAAGTCCTGGCGCAATACCTTGCCGATGAGAGCTTCTGATGTTGAAAATCAATAACCTCCACGCAAAAATTGATGGCAAGGAAATCCTGAAGGGTCTGACCCTTGAGGTTCCGGCAGGGCAGGTCCATGCCATTATGGGCCCCAACGGCGCGGGGAAGTCCACCCTGTCCTATGTCCTGACCGGGAGGACCGGCTATGACGTTACCGGCGGCTCCGCCAGCCTGAATGGTGAGGATCTGCTTGGCCTGGACGCCAGTGAACGCGCAACCCGGGGGTTGTTTCTTTCCTTCCAGTACCCCCTTGAAATCGCAGGTGTTCCTGCGCTCACCTTCATCCGGTCTGCGCTCAATGCCCAACGCAAGGCCCGCGGCGAGGACGAGATCAAGGCCCCGGATTTCCTGAAGCTTGCCAGGACCCAGGCCGCAGCCTTGAAGATCGACTTCGACATGCTCAAGCGTCCGCTGAATGTGGGCTTCTCCGGTGGTGAGAAAAAGCGGATGGAAATCTTCCAGGCAGCAATGCTTTCCCCCCGTTTCCTCATCCTGGATGAGACGGACTCGGGCCTCGACATTGATGCCCTGAAGATCGTCTCCGAGGGCGTCAACGCCATGCGATCGCCTGAAAGGTCCATGCTGGTCATTACCCACTACCAGCGTCTGCTGGACTACATCAAACCAGACCGCGTCCATGTCCTGGCTGGAGGTCGGATCGTTCAGTCGGGAGGGCCCGAGCTGGCCCTCGAACTGGAACGCGAAGGTTATGACAAGTATGCGAGGGCAGCGTGAGCCTGAGCTCTGCGCTTGAGACGGGTGAAGTTTCGCGTCTGCCTGGCCGGCGTGACGAGGACTGGCGCTGGACAGACCTTCGGGGCCTGCTGAAGGCCCTGCCGCCCAGATCGGCGGGTCTGCCGCCTGAGGAGCTCGAGGCCGGGGCATTTGATGCCCTGGGCGATGACATCCGCATCCTCGCCGGTGGTGCGGAGACCCAGGCGGTCGTCGTCGACGAGGATGTTGAAACCACGGTTGTGCTCAGGTTTCTGTCCCGGGCGGCCACCAGCCTGCAGGCGTCTGTCACCCTCCATGTCGGGGCGGGCGCGAAGTTGACGGTCTATGAAACCTATGAAGGCGACGGCAGTGCCTATGTGACAAATGCCGATCTGCGGTTCGAGATTGCAGTCGGGGCAAGTGTAGAACGGGTCGTGCTGGCCTCGGATGGCGAGGAAGGCATTCTTGTCTCCCAGGCCGGGGTGAAGCTTGGTGCCGGGAGCGCATTTTCCCAGACCATCGCGACCACAGGCGCGCGTCGGCAGAGACTGGAAACCACGGTAGAGCACCCCGGGGCAGGGGCGGAAGTCCGGCTTGACGGGCTCTATCTGCTGGCAGGCAAGCGGCATGCGGATCTGACGACCACCGTGCGCCATCTTGGCGTTGACGGTTCGACCAGCCAATTGACCAAGGGTGTAGTCCGTGATCAGTCCCGGGGTGTCTTTCAGGGCCGGATCGTGGTGGAGCCGGGGGCTGACCGGACCGAGGCCCGGATGGGACACCACGCCCTTGTCCTGTCTGACAGGGCAGAGGTCGATGCCAGACCTGAATTGCTGATCCATGCTGACGATGTCCAGTGTGCCCATGGCAACACCATTGGGGCATTGGATGAAGAGGCAATTTTCTACATGGAACAGCGTGGCCTTTCAGAGGTCATGGCCCGT
Organism: uncultured Alphaproteobacteria bacterium; assembly: GCA_903928755.1. Taxonomy (GTDB): domain Bacteria; phylum Pseudomonadota; class Alphaproteobacteria; order Caulobacterales; family Caulobacteraceae; genus Phenylobacterium. The sequence continues at coordinate 2,721 of CAIYSH010000416.1, forward strand.
GCACTGCTGATCGGGGCATTTGTCAGCGAGGTTGCAGACAGGCTCCGGGCACCGGGCGGACGAGACGTCGTTCAGGACTGGATTGCTGAGCACATGGAGGTCGCTTCGTGACCTTTGATGTGGAGTCCGTTCGGGCACAGTTCCCGATCCTGGGTCGTCAGGTGAATGGCAAACCCCTTGTCTATCTCGACAGCGCGGCCTCCGCCCAGAAACCACAGGCCGTGATCGACGCCATGACGGCGGCCATGACGAACTCCTATGCCAATGTTCATCGCGGGCTGCACACGCTTGCCAATGAGACAACGGAAGCGTTTGAAGCCTCCCGTCGGCGGGTGGCCAGCTTCATTGGAGCTGATCCATCCGAGATTGTCTTTACCAAGGGTGCTACCGAGGCCATCAACCTCGTGGCATCCGGATTGGGACAGTCCCTGATTGCCGGCGATGAGATCCTGCTCACTGAAATGGAGCACCATGCTAATATCGTGCCCTGGCACTTCCTGCGGGAACGTCAGGGGGTGGTTCTGAAATTCGCCCCGGTGCTTGACGATGGCCGCCTCGATCTGGACGCGTTCAAGGCTCTGCTGTCGCCCAGGACCAGGGTGGCGGCCTTCACGCACATGTCCAACGTGCTGGGCACGGTGAATCCGGTGGCCGAGATGGTCGCGGCGGCCCGGCAGGTCGGCGCAACGACACTGATCGATGGATGCCAGGCCATTGTGCATCTGGACGTCAAGGTCCGGGATCTAGATGTTGATTTTTATGTCTTTTCCGGTCACAAGCTCTACGGGCCTACAGGTATCGGTGCCCTCTACGGCAAGGCCGAGCGCCTGGCTGTCCTGCCGCCCTATCAGGGCGGTGGCGAGATGATAGCCGATGTGGCGCTGGACCGTATCACCTATGCCGACCCGCCCCACCGGTTTGAGGCGGGCACACCGCCCATACTCGAAGCCATCGGCCTTGAGGCGGCCCTGACCTGGTTCCAGGGCCTGGATCGTGACGCGGCCGCGGCCCATGAGCATGGCCTGTATCACAGGGCGCGGGAGGGTCTTGCCGGTGCCAACTGGCTGAAGGTGATCGGGGAAGCTCCGGGCAAAGGTGCCATACTGAGTTTCACGGTCGATGGCGCGCATGCCCATGATGTGGCGCAGATTCTTGACCGTTATGGGGTCGCTGTCCGCGCCGGTGCCCACTGTGCTGAACCCCTGATGCGCCGGTTCGGCGTGACATCAAGCCTGAGGGCGTCTTTCGCGCTCTACAATACCGAAGCCGAGGTCGACGCCTTTGTCGACGCCCTCAATCGCACCCACGCCTTCTTCGTCTGAGATTCCCATGGATGACGCAACTCCCCCCGTTACGCCCTTGTCCCAGACCGAACTGGACAAGCTGACAGATCTGCTGATCGAGAAGTTCAAGACCGTATTCGATCCGGAAATCCCGGTGGATATCTACGAGCTGGGCCTGATCTATAAGGTTGATGTGTCCGACACCAAGGACGTTGCCATCGACATGACCCTGACCGCCCCTGGGTGCCCCGTCGCCGGTGAAATGCCGGGCTGGGTCGAGGACGCTGTCCGCGAAATACCCGATCTCGGAAAGGTGAAGGTGGACCTGGTGTTTGATCCGCCGTGGGATCCGTCGCGCATGTCGGACGAAGCAAAACTTCAACTCAACATGTTCTGACCCCATATGGATGACATGGACAATCTCAACCTCGTCACATCTACCCCCCGCCAACGCCGTCCGCGGCCCAAGGTGGTCAGCCTGACGCCCGAAGCTGCCGCGCGGGTCCAGGAGATCATGTCCAGGGCCGAGAAGCCCTGTGCCGGGCTGCGGGTCGGGGTGAAAAATGGCGGCTGTGCGGGACAGGAATATGTCCTCGAATACGCCGAGGCAGCCAATCTCCTTGACGAAGTCGTGGAGGACCATGGGGTCACCATTCTGGTGGAGCCCAAGGCTGTGCTGTTCCTGATCGGAACCGTCATCGATTACGAAGTGACCAAGCTGTCGGCCAAGTTCGTGTTCCGTAACCCGAACGAGACCGATGCCTGTGGATGCGGCGAGAGCGTGACCATTGAGCCCGGTCGCGCACTGGAAGCCTGAAGGCGCCTATCTGCGGGTGAAAACCGCGATGCGCTTCTGAAGGAAGGCCAGAACGCCCTCGCGGAAGTCGTTGGTCCGACCCGCCAGTTTCTGCGCCATCCGCTCGTTGTGGAGTTGTTCGCTCCAGGCGGAGTCCAGGCTTTCCCAGATCAGCTTGCGGATCGAGCCCAGGGCCCAGGGACCGTCCGCCAATGACCGGGCCAGGTCCATGGCTGTTGCCATAAGCTGGTCATCAGGCACGCAACGATTGACAAGGCCCCACTCCAAAGCGGTCTTGCCGAAAATTTTCTCGCCCATCAAAGCCATTTCCATGGCGCGGGCCTTGCCGATAAGACGGGGCAGCAGATAGGTGGATCCGCCGTCGGGAACCAGGCCGATCCGTCGGAATGCCTGAAGGAAATATGCGCTTTCGGCGGCAATGATCAAATCGCCCATCAGTGCGATGGAACACCCCACACCAGCCGCTGCGCCGTTTACCGCGGTCACGAGGGGCAGGGGATAGTCTCGCATGGCGGTCATGAAAGGGTTGTAGACGGTCTCCAGGGCCGCGCCAGCGTCGGGCCCTTCAGGATCCGTGGGCTCTTCCGATGCCCCGCCGCGGCCGGACAGATTGGCGCCAGAGCAGAAGCCGCGTCCTTCACCCGTCAGGACGACACAACGCACCTCTGAGCCTTCGCGGATGAAGCTACGGAAAGCATCATGCAGTTCTGCGACGAGATCGACGCCGGCTGCATTCATGGTCGCCGGGTCTGACAGGGTCACGACCGCGATCCCGTCAGCGATTGCAGTCTTGATTTTTGTATAGGCCATTGCATCCTCCCAGGATCGTA
>CAIYSH010000417.1 GCA_903928755.1 uncultured Alphaproteobacteria bacterium
CTGGACACAGATGGAGAAAATGAAGCCCGGCGGGCGGATCCGCGCCCTGACCGGCTGCCGACTGGACTTTGCCGACGGGACGCCCAGCCTGCTCTGCTATCCCTCAGACCGGGAAGCCTATGGCCGCCTGACCCGACTCCTGACACTGGGCCAAAGACGGGTGGAGAAGGGCGAGTGCGAACTGAACTGGGAGGACTACCTCGCCCACGCCGAGGGCCAGCTTTCCCTGGTGGTTCCGCCCCTGCGGCTGGACGAAGCCTTTGACGGTCACCTGCGCCGCATGGCCGGGGAACTGCGGGGCGCCGTCTGGCTGGCGGCTTCCCGGGGCTATGGCGCCCGGGACCTGCCCCGGCTCTCGCGTCTGCAGATGCTGGCCCAGACCCACGGCGCGCCCATGGTCGCCACCAATGACGTCCTCTATCACGGCCCCGAGCGGCGGGCCCTGCAGGACGTCCTGACCTGCATCCGCGAGACCTGCACCATCCATGAGGCGGGCCTGCGCCTGGAAGCCAATGCCGAACGCCGCCTAACGCCGCCCGCGGAAAGGGCCCGGCTGTTCGCGAAATTTCCCGGCGCTGTGGAGCGCAGCACCGAGATTGCCCGGCGCATCGGCTTCGACCTGTCCCAGCTGAGCTATGAATATCCCGATGAGCCGGTTCCTGCAGGCAAGAGCGCCATGCAGCATCTGCGGGACCTGACCTGGGCCGGTGCAGTCTGGCGGTTCGACAAGGGTATGGGGCCAAGGGAAAAGGCCACCCTGGATCATGAACTGGCCCTGATCGAAAAACTGGGCTTCGCCAACTATTTCCTCACCGTCCACGACATTGTCCGCTGGGCGCGGGAGCAGAAGATCCTCTGCCAGGGGCGGGGGTCGGCGGCCAATTCCATGGTCTGCTTCTGCCTGGGGATTACCGCGGTTGATCCCACCAGGAAGGATCAGGACCTGCTGTTCTCCCGCTTCATTTCCGAGAAGCGCGGCGAGCCCCCCGACATTGACGTGGACTTTGAGCATGAGCGCCGGGAAGAGGTCATGCAGTATGTCTATCGTCGCTATGGCCGCGACCGGGCGGCCATTGTCGCCACAGTCATCCACTATCGCCCGCGCATGGCCATCCGCCAGGTGGGCAAGGCTCTGGGCCTCACCGACGACGTCACCGCCGCCCTGTCGGGCACGGTCTGGGGCAGCTGGGGCGGGATGAGCCCTGATGAGCACATCCGCCAGACCGGCCTTGATCCCGACAGTCCGGAAATCCGCCGGGCTACGGCGCTCGCCACCGAACTGCTGAAATTTCCCCGCCACCTGTCCCAGCATGTGGGGGGCTATGTCCTGACCAAGCGGCGGCTGGATGAGACGGTGCCCATCGGCAATGCGGCCATGGCCGACCGGACCTTCATCGAATGGGACAAGGACGACATTGACGCCCTGGGGCTGATGAAGGTCGACGTCCTGGCGCTCGGCATGTTGTCGGCCTTACGCAAGAGCTTTGCCATGCTGCCGCCCCTGCCGGACGGGACGGTGATCACCGACATTGCCCATGTGCCCCAGGAGGTTCCGCAGGTCTATGACATGCTGTGCAAGGCCGACTCCGTCGGGGTCTTCCAGGTGGAAAGCCGGGCCCAGATGTCCATGCTGCCCAGGCTGAAACCGCGGACCTTCTATGATCTGGTCATCGAGGTGGCCATTGTCCGCCCCGGCCCCATCCAGGGAAACATGGTCCACCCCTATCTCCGGCGCCGTAATGATCCGCAAGCCATTGTCTTCCCCAAACCCAACCCGCCCCATCCGCCGGACGAGCTGGAAAAGATCCTGAAGAAGACCATGGGCGTGCCCCTCTTCCAGGAGCAGGCCATGCGCATCGCCATCGAGGGC
>CAIYSH010000418.1 GCA_903928755.1 uncultured Alphaproteobacteria bacterium
GCACTGGAACTATGTGTCTTCCATGGGCTATCTGGTGACCCTGGTTGGCGTTGGCGTCTTCCTGCTGGTTCTGCTGGAGTCCATGGTCCGCCGCCGCAAGGCTTCCGCGAACCCGTGGGGCGAGGGTGCAACGACCCTGGAGTGGACCCTGTCCTCGCCACCGCCTTTCCACCAGTTCAGTGAACTGCCTGTGATTGAGCCCGACGCCCACTAGGTCCGGCTCAGGCTGAACATGTTAAGGGCGCGAGCTGGAATTTCCGGCACGCGCCCTTCGCTTTTTAAGAGTAGACCCATGGCGATGCCCGCCGCCCTTGATCCATCCGCCACGCCAGCCCGCTGGCAGGACTTCCTGCAGCTGATGAAGCCAAGGGTCATGTCCCTTGTGATTTTCACGGCCATCACCGGGCTGGTCTGCTCAAATCATCCGATTCATCCCGTCCTGGCTGCGGTTTCGATCTTCTGTATTGCCGTTGGGGCAGGTGCGTCTGCGGCCCTGAACATGTGGTACGATGCCGACATCGACGCCAAGATGCGACGCACCCGGGGGCGTCCGGTGCCTGCCGGTCGGGTCCAGGGCTCTGACGCCCTGGCGCTGGGAGTCATCCTGTCCCTGTTTTCGGTGATGCTGCTCGGCATGACCGTCAACTGGCTTGCAGCAGGCCTTCTGGCCTTCACCATCTTCTTCTATGCGGTGGTCTACACCATGTGGCTGAAGCGCTCGACGCCACAGAACATCGTGATTGGCGGGCTCGCAGGGGCCTTGCCGCCAGTGATCGGCTGGGCGGCGGCGACCGGGACCATGCCGGTCAATGCCTGGCTGCTCTGCGCCATCATCTTCATGTGGACCCCGCCGCATTTCTGGGCCCTGTCGCTCTATACAAGTGAGGATTACGAAAAGGCCGGCGTGCCCATGATGCCGGTTTCGGCAGGTCCGGCCTCCACCCGGAAACAGATCCTGATCTACAGCCTGCTGTTTGTGCCCCTTTGCCTGGTGCCGACCCTTACAGGACTGGGTGGCAAGGCTTATCTTGGGGTGGCCGCCCTGGGCGGTGCCGTGTTCCTCCTGCTCGCCTGGCGGGTTTTCCGCAGCCGGGCTGGCGATGCGGCCGATTCCCGTCAGGATGACGGCCTCTATGACGTGAAGGCTGCAGCCAAGGATGCCCGAAACCTTTTCGCCTTTTCCATCCTCTATCTCACCCTGCTTTTTGCGACCCTTCTTGCCGAGCACGTTCTCGGAGCCTCGCCCTTCGTTGCCCCTGGAGCCTTTGGATGAGCGATCCCGCCCGCGAGAGTGAACTGGAAGCCAAGGCCCGCCGGGGCCGTAATATCGCCCTGGCCCTGGGACTTGTCCTGTTCGTGATCCTCGTCTTTGTTGTCACGATTACCCGCCTCGGGGGCAATGTTGCTGCCCGCCCGCTCTGAGCCCGAAAACAGGACTGCGGGGCGGAACCGCCGTCTGGCAGTGATCTGTGCCCTGGTCTTTGCGGGCATGGTGGGGGGGGCTTATGCTTCCGTGCCGCTCTACAGGGCCTTCTGTCAGGCCACAGGCTATGATGGAGCCACCACCCGCGCCAAGGCTGCCCCTTTAGCCGCCCTGGACAAGACCCTGCTGATTCGCTTCGACACCAACATCCACGGTCTGCCCTGGACTTTTACCTCTGAGCAGACCTCACAGACCGTGCGGATCGGCGAGACAGGATTGGCCTATTTCAAGGTCACCAACAATGCCAGGGTCCCGGTGACCGGCCACGCCGTCTACAATGTGGTGCCGGAACAGGCCGGGGGTTACTTCCGGAAGCTCGAGTGTTTTTGCTTTTCCGATCAGACAATTGGTCCGGGCCAGACGATCGAATTTCCCGTCGTCTATTTCGTCGACCCCAAATATGCGACCGATCAGGACACACGAAACAAGCATGATGTGACCCTGTCCTACACCTTCTATCCAGCGGTTCCCTCAAAACAGGCATCAACAGCTGGCCAGAAGACACCATCTGCCCTTGGCGGAACCCCGAAAGCGGGGCTATAGCGACTGTTGAAAGACCTAGCGCGGCCTTGGACAGGTCCGCGCCTACGAGATTCGAGAGGGGTAAGGACGAACATGTCTGCGGGCGACGTCAAACACGACTACCATCTGGTCAATCCCAGCCCCTGGCCCCTGGTGGGTTCAGCGGCCGCAACGGTAATGGCCATCGGCGGGGTGATCTGGATGAAGGGCCTGTTCGGCCTTCCCAAGCATGATCCCCTGGTCTTCTTCCTGGGCCTGGCCGGCGTCCTCCTCACCATGGCCGCCTGGTGGCGCGATGTGACGGTCGAAGCCAACCAGGGCGATCACACGCCCGTGGTGTCCATCGGTCTGCGCTATGGCATGATCATGTTCATTGCCTCTGAAGTGATGTTCTTCGTGGCATGGTTCTGGATCTTCTTTGAAATGGCCCTGTTCCATGGCCACCGCGCAGGTTCCGCCTCTGCCATAGAGGAAGTCCGCACGGCCTGGGCGTCCTGGCCGCCTCAGGGCATTGAAACGGTTCCGGCCTGGAACCTGCCCCTGGTCAACACCCTGACCCTGCTCCTTTCCGGCACCACCGTAACCTGGGCGCACCACGCCATACAGACCGATGACCGTCGTGGTGCCAAGATTGCCCTGGCCCTGACCATCGCGCTTGGCGTGATGTTCACCTCGATCCAGGCCTTCGAATACAGCCACATCCTTGAGCACAAATACTTCTTTGGCGGCGAGGGCGCGGAAAATTCCGGCCTCTATGGCTCATCCTTCTTCATGGC
>CAIYSH010000419.1 GCA_903928755.1 uncultured Alphaproteobacteria bacterium
CCGTTGGCCATGATGTCGGAGATGATGCCGACAACCGTCGGCCCAAGTCCCAGACCGATCAGGTTGATGACAAACAGCAGGATCGCCGATGTGGTCGCCCGCATGTGCGGCGGGACAATGGACTGGCCTATGGCGTAGACCGGTCCATACCAGAGCGACCCCAACAACCCATTGATCACGAGGATGCAGAGGGCGACAGTCGCTGAAGGCACACTGACCGCAAGGATATAGATCGGCACGGCCAGAAGCGAAGCAATGGCTGGAACCACGACATAACCACGCAGATCGGACTTTGCGAAACGGTCTGCAACCTGGCCGCCAGCCCAGGACGAAATAATGCCCGCTGTACCGCCCATGAGCCCCAGGGCCAATCCAAGGAAGCCCACAGACTTCAGGTCGAACATCGCGGCCAGTCGCGCAACCTCCTCGGAATGGACCCGCAGGAAGAACGACGCGGTAAAGGGCGCATGGCCATAGCCAATGAACGCCTTGATCGCTGCCCCGACCGCAATGAGCCAGAATGTCTTCTTTTTGAGGAGATAGGCCAGGGTTTCCCGAAAGGTCGCCTGAGAAGCCGTGATGCGCGCGCTGTGCTCTGCGAGCAATTTGCGGGGCTCTTTCAGGGTGAACCAGCACAGGAAGGCAAAGAGAATGCCGGGCACCCCAGCGACGAGGAACGCGGCCCGCCAGCCGTAGGCATCTGCGATCAGGCCGCCGAGGACCAGACCCAGCAGCCCCCCCAGGGGCGTGCCCATCGAATAGAAAGCAAGGGCTGATGCCCGCTTCTCCTTGGGCACATAGTCCGCGATCAGGGAGTGGGCGGGAGGCGTGCATCCCGCCTCACCAACGCCGACGCCGATCCGGCAAAGGACCAGCTGGACGAAATTGGTGGCCGCACCAGACAGGGCTGTGAAGCCTGACCAGACCGCGACCGAAGCTCCGATGATGATGGGCCGGTTCCTGCGCTCTGCCATCTGCGCCAGAGGAATGCCAAGGAAGGTATAAAAGAGCGCAAAAGCCAGCCCGCTCATCATGCCAAGCTGCCAGTCCGCCAGTTTGAGCTCGTTCTTGATGGGCTCGGCGAGAATGTTGATCACCGACCTGTCTAGGAAGTTGACCGTATATATCCCCAACAAGAGCAGCATGGCATAGCGGGTATAGGCCGCTGAATATGGCGCAGCACCGAGACTTGCGGTCGCCAGCGGCACAATGGGATCCGTCGGCGGCGCGGCGGTCTCAGTCATGGTCTCCTCCCGATATTTTCTGATTATCAGAAGGAGATGGGGTGCAAGGAGAAGAAGTCCAGAGGCGGGGCCCGCCTTTCCTAGGCCTTGCCCCCCCTCGCGATGAGCCCGTCCACCTCCGTCGCCAGAACCGACAGCGGAACTGCCCCGGTCTTGACCAGGGTGTCATTGAACACCCTGACGTCGAACTGGGCACCGAGGGCCCCTTTGGCCTTGTCCCTCAGGCGGTTGATCTCGGTGTGGCCGACCTTGTAGCCGCAAGCCTGTCCCGGCGAGGCGCAATAGCGGTCGATCTCGCTGGTCATGGCCGCCCGGGTCCGGCCTGAATTGGCGACTGCCCAGTCAATGGCCTGTTCCCGGGTCCAGCGCATGGCATGCATGCCGGTGTCGACCACCAGGCGGATGGCCCGGAACCGCTGCCCCTGCAGATAGCCCAGCTGGCCAGCCCAGTCGCTGTCATACATGCCCATCTCGTCACCCAGTTGCTCGGCATAGAGGGCATAGCCCTCCACATAGGCGTTGAAGCCGGCCAGAATCTGCCGGACCAGGGGCACATGTCCACTCTCGGTGAGATAGGCGCCCTGCCAGGCATGACCCGGTAATGTCTCGTGATAGGTCAGGGACGGCAGGGAGAACCGTGGCCAGTTCTTCGTCGATTTCAGGTTGATGTAATAGGTCGACGGCCGTGACCCATCCAGAGAGCCGGTATTCATATAGCCCTGCCCGGCTCCGTCCTGGATCTCCACAGGGACGCGTTTTGCAAAGACCGGCGCCTTGAGCTTGAGGTTGAACTGGCTGGCCAGGTGCGGACGAACGCCTGCGATGATGTCGTTGAGATGCCTGATCACCTCCAGCTTGCCGGCTTCGGTATCGGGGAAAAGCTGAGCCGGATCATTGCCCAGGGCAATCATCCGCTCACCAACCGTGCCCTGGGTCAGGCCGTGGGCCTTGAGCACCCCATCCATCCGCGCCTCGATGGCCCGGTTCTGGTCCAGGCCCATCTGATGGACCTCTTCAGCGGTCAGGTTGGTGTTGGTGCCCTGCTTCAACAGCCAGGCGTAATAGGCCTCGCCATCCTTAAGGCGCCAGACCCCGGCGTCATGCACAGCCTTGTCCGCATTGGTCCGCAAGACGTCCCTCTGGCGGTTGAGGGCGGGATAGATTTCGGATTCGACGATCCTGGTCGCCAAGGCAGCGTAGTCGCCGGCTATCCCCTTGGCTGCTGCGCGGCCGGCGACCGAGGTCACGAACCGGGACTCTCCGGCGGCAATCGCCAGCAGGCCGTCCATCTGACCCAGCATGTTTTCGGCAATGAAGTCAGGCGCTGTGACACCCAGTCCCGCATCGCGACGAACCCGGTCTGTCTCCTGATCAACCACCTTCGCCATGGCATGCAGACGGGCCAGATAGGCGTCGGCGTCGGCCTTGTTATTGATCTGGTGCTGGCTGTCGAGGAATTCGGCCGTGCCGGAATAGGCCCCGCCCTGCTGGCTGACGACATAGGGGCCGGCGCTCTCGCTCATGGCGCTGAGCATGGTATTGTCGCCAAAGTTGAAGGGCGCAGCCTCAACGCCCAGTTCCAGGGCATAGACCGCCACGGCCTTGTTGATGCGTGCTTCATGGCTGAGCCCGGCCTCCGGAATGGCCTTGAGCGCCTTGAGTTCGTCCCGACAGAGTCGGCCCAGGTTCTCGACCTCTGCCCAGGACTCATCGCTGAGCTTTGACTTCAGATGGGCATTGGCACCCTTGTCCAGACCAAGACCGGTCGCCAGTTCCGGCGAACCCTCCAGCAGGGTCTTGCCCAGACGGTCGAGACGACCGTTGAGGACAGCCTCGGCTGAACCGGCCTTGGCGACAGCCCCCCCGCCCCCGGCAAGGGCTGCAGCAGCAGCGGACAACAGGACCTGGCGGCGATCAATCGACATGGGGCACTCCGGGAGACAATCAATGCGCTGCATTCTGACGCCAAGCGGGCCCCTACGTCCACAGAAGAGGCCAAACCCTGCTGACACAATCCGGCAGCAGCGGCGTTTGTCTTGAAGGCCAAACCATTTGCGACATTTGTTCGCATATTGTTCCCATGTTATCCCTGAGTCCGATTGCTAAATTGGCGGTCTCCGGCGATAGCGTCGGTCGGTTGAGGACGTTCTGGGATTTCATGGCTGAGCAGCTGAACTTCATCCGGGTCCGCGGGGCCCGGGAGCACAATCTCAAGGACGTCAGTGTCGACATCCCCAGGGGGGAGCTGGTCGTCCTGACCGGCCTTTCGGGGTCGGGCAAGAGCTCGCTGGCCTTCGACACCATCTATGCCGAGGGGCAGCGGCGGTATGTGGAAAGCCTGTCGGCCTATGCCAGGCAGTTCCTGGAACTGATGAGCAAGCCGGACGTCGACCTGATCGAGGGCCTCTCCCCGGCCATTTCCATCGAGCAGAAGACCACCAGCCGCAATCCGCGCTCCACCGTCGGCACGGTCACCGAGATCCACGACTATATGCGCCTGCTCTGGGCGCGGATCGGCGTGCCCTATTCGCCGGCCACCGGCCTGCCCATTGAGAGCCAGACCGTCTCCATGATGGTCGACAAGCTGACTGCCCTGCCGGAGGGCGAGCGCATCTATCTGCTGGCCCCGGTGATCCGTGGCCGCAAGGGCGAATACCGCAAGGAAATTGCCGAGTGGCAGAGGGCCGGCTTCCAGCGCCTGAAGATTGATGGCGAGTTTTATCCCATTGAAGACGCACCGGTTCTGGACAAGAAATTCAAGCACGACATCGACATTGTCGTCGACCGGCTGGTGACCAAGCCGGGCTTGGAATCCCGCTATGCCGACTCCCTTGAAACCGCCCTGAAGCTGGCGGACGGCATAGCCGTGGCGGAATGGGCTGGATTGGCAGAAGGCGAAACAGAGCCACGCAAACTGCTGTTTTCAGAAAAATTCGCCTGCCCGGTTTCCGGCTTCACCATCAGTGAGATCGAGCCCCGGCTGTTCTCGTTCAACAACCCCTTCGGGGCCTGCCCGGCCTGCGACGGCCTGGGCTCAAAGCTGGCCTTCGACCCGGACATGATTGTACCGGACAAGGAGAAGACCCTGCACAAGGGCGCTGTCGCCCCCTGGGCCAAGGGCCCCTCGCCCCTCTATACCCAGACCCTGCAGGCCCTGGCTGCCCACTTCGAGTTCTCCATGGATGAGCCCTGGTGGATGCTGCCGGAACTGGCCCAGAAGGTCGTGCTCTACGGATCGGGCTCTGAGAAGGTCAGGTTCGTCTATGACGACAATGCCAGGAAGTACGAGGTCAACAAGACCTTTGAAGGGGTCATTCCCAACCTTGAGCGCCGCTGGCGCGAGACGGATTCCAGCTGGGTCCGCGAGGAGCTGGGCCGCTTCCAGTCCGACACCCCCTGCGAGGCCTGTGCCGGCTATCGTCTGAAACCGGAAAGCCTGGCGGTCAAGATCGCCGGCCAGCATATTGGCGAGGTTTCCCGCCTGGCCATCCGCAAGGCCGGCGACTGGTTCACCGCCCTGGAAACCAGCCTGACCGACAAGCAGATGGAGATCGCCAGGCGAATCCTGAAAGAGATCAATGACCGCCTGCGTTTCCTGGTCAATGTGGGTCTGGACTATCTGAACCTCAGCCGGGCGTCTGGCACCCTGTCCGGCGGCGAGAGCCAGCGCATCCGCCTGGCCAGCCAGATCGGTTCGGGGCTCACCGGCGTGCTCTATGTGCTGGATGAGCCCTCCATCGGCCTCCACCAAAGGGACAATACCCGCCTGCTGGAGAGCCTGCGTGGCTTGCGGGACCTGGGCAATTCGGTCCTGGTGGTCGAGCACGACGAAGAGGCCATCCTCACGGCCGATTATGTGATCGACATGGGCCCGGCCGCCGGCATCCATGGCGGCGAAATTGTCAGCCAGGGCAAGCCCGCTGATGTCATGGCCGACCCCAACAGCATTACCGGCCAGTACCTGTCGGGTGTCCGTGAGATCGAGGTCCCCCTGGATCGTCGCCCGATCTCGAAGAAGAAGGTCCTGCGGGTGGTCGGAGCCACCGGCAACAATCTGAAGAACGTCACCGCTGAAATCCCGGCGGGCACCTTTACCTGCATTACCGGCGTCTCCGGAGGCGGCAAATCGACCTTCACCATCGAGACCCTCTACAAGGCCGCCGCCCGCCGCCTGCATAATGCTTCAGACGCTCCGGCACCCCACGACCGGATCGAGGGGCTGGAACAATTCGACAAGGTCATCGACATCGACCAGTCGCCCATCGGCCGTACCCCGCGCTCGAACCCGGCCACCTATACCGGCGCCTTCCAGCCGATCCGCGACTGGTTCGCCGGTCTGCCGGAGGCCAAGGCCCGGGGCTATGGTCCCGGCCGTTTCAGCTTCAACGTCAAGGGCGGCCGCTGCGAGGCCTGCCAGGGCGATGGCCTGATCAAGATCGAAATGCACTTCCTGCCTGACGTCTACGTCACCTGTGACGTCTGTCACGGCAAACGCTACAACCGTGAAACCCTGGAAATCCTGTTCAAGGGCAAGTCGATTTCTGACGTCCTCGACATGACCGTCGAAGAGGCCGCCGACTTCTTCAAGGCCGTGCCGCCAGTCCGGGACAAGATGGAAACCCTGAAGCGGGTGGGCCTTGGCTATGTCCAGGTGGGCCAGTCGGCCACCACCCTGTCGGGCGGCGAAGCCCAGAGGGTCAAGCTCAGCAAGGAACTGTCCCGGCGCGCCACGGGCAAGACCCTCTATATCCTCGACGAACCGACCACCGGCCTGCATTTCGAAGACGTCAAGAAGCTGCTGGAAGTGCTCCACGAGCTGGCCGATCAGGGCAATACGGTCGTCGTCATCGAGCACAATCTCGACGTGGTGAAGACCGCTGACTGGATCATCGACTTCGGCCCTGAAGGCGGCGACGGCGGCGGCGAGGTGGTGGCCATGGGCTCGCCGGAGCAGGTCGCGGCAAACCCCAAGAGCTGGACCGGACGCTATCTGGCCGAGGTTCTGGCCCGCCATTCGGAACGGCGAGCGGCCCGGCGCAAGCTGATCGGGGCCTGAGGCCTCGCCACCGGGCCTCACCCATGTATGATCAGGGGGAACCTTTCAGGAGCTCCCCCGATGATCCTCTATGGCGCGCCCAATCCGGCCCCAAATCCCCGCCGCGTCCGTATTTTTCTGGCGGAAAAGGGCGTCGACCTGCCTGAAACCCTCGTCAACATGATGAAGCGGGAACACAAGTCCGAGGAATTCCGCGCCAAGAACCCCATGGGTCAGATCCCGACCCTGGAGCTGGACGACGGCACCTGTATTTCCGAGACGGTGTCCATCTGCCGCTATCTGGAGGACCTCTATCCAGGGCCCGCCATGTTCGGGACGTCGCCGGTGGAGCGGGCCGTGATCGACATGTGGATCCGCCGGATCGAGTTCACGGTGATGATGCCCGTGGGCCAGTTCTGGCGCCACGCCCATCCGCGCACGGCAGCCCTGCTGACCCAGTTCAAGGACTTCGGTGAGTCCAACCGGGCGACCTATTCTGGTGCCCAGAAGTTCATGGACCGGGAGCTAGAGGGGCATGACTTCGTGGTCGGCAACAGCCTGACCATGGCAGACATCTGCCTGCTCACTACGGTGGATTTCGCCGACTGGATCGGCCTGCCCCTGGAGGCAGAGTTCCAACACCTCGGTGCCTGGCACGCCCGCATGACAGCCCGGGCCAGCGCAAGCGCCTAGGTCAGACCCGGCCATCGCCATTGATGCAACTGGATACCGGCCTGCGCCGGTATGACCGGGGGTGAAGGTTGCACACCGAACCTGCCCCCCTACACCGGTCACCCCGGCGGAGGCCGGGGTCCAGGTCATAGGGCGCAGGGTCCGGACTGGACCCGAAATCCGGTCTCTTCGGTCATCACGGGAGATGAAGCTGGATACCGGCCTGCGCCGGTATGACCGGGATGGGACCGCCTAGGGCCTGGACCAGACGCCGACTTTCCAGGCGTCATCCTGCTTGAGCTCGCGATAGGCGACGGCCAGGGGCGAGGTCAGCATGACCACTTTCAGCGTCTGGATCAGCACCTCGATGAACAGGGTCGCGACCAGGGCCAGGGCCGATAGCGGACGGAAGTGCGAGGGATGGGCAATGGTTCCGGCCCCCCCACCGAGAGACACAAAGGCCAGTCCTATGATCGACAGCAGGGCCCAGACCATGATGTAGAAAACAATGGACAGCATGGCCATGCCCAGAAGCGGCCAGAAGTGGCCTTCGGTGAGCTTCCAGGACTCGACTATGGCCATCCGGCCTTCGCCAAAGGTCATGGGCGTTACCAGGATCAGCCGGACCCCCACCCAGATCAGCAGGCAGGACAGGCCAAAGCCGACCAGGACCCCGGGAAATCCTCCGACCATGGTCGCAAAGCTTGCCGCAACAACGAAGGAAAAGACACCGATCGCCAGCATGACCAGATTGACCAGAGCCAGCCGGATTTCGTCCTGTCCCAGCTGCATGTGCGCGACGCCCTTATCCAGGGGCTTGAGCACCATCCGGAAAATTCCACCGGTCAGCACCGAGGAGACGAAGGTGTCGATCACCAGGATAAGGACAAAGGCCGGCCAGGAACGCTCGAGCATGGTCATGTAGGCAGAGGGATCTCCTGCCTGCATCCCACCGCTCTGGATGAAATGCTTGAACTCGGGTCCGGCCAGGGTGTTCATCGCCACCCCCATGGCCAACAGGCCGACAAAATACAGAAGGCTCCATACAAGGATGGCGCTTGGCTGCTCGCGGCTCAGCCTGAAGCCTTCAAGTGCCGCCTCACTTGGCGAAAACTTCGTCATCTTCCCACCAGGACCGAGCGGCTCAACGGAGCCTGCGATTCGGCCAGTCCTTCGAAATGTTCTTTTGGGGTGCAGGCCACAGCCTCGCAAGGCCTCGCAACGCCCCGCTCGCGATCTTCTCGGATCGTTGCTAGTAAGCCACGCATGACCAAATCCCCCATACACGTAATCGGCGGCGGACTGGCCGGATCAGAGGCCGCCTGGCAGATTGCCCAGGCTGGTGTTCCGGTGGTGATCCACGAAATGCGCCCCCTCCGTCAGACCGACGCCCACCAGACGCAGAACCTGGCCGAGCTGGTCTGTTCCAACTCCTTCCGGGCCGACGACTGGACCGCTAATGCGGTCGGTCTGCTGCATGCGGAAATGCGCAGGCTGGGCTCGATCATCATGGCCTGCGGCGATGCCCATCAGGTGCCGGCGGGGGGTGCCCTGGCCGTTGACCGGGACGGGTTTTCCCTGGCGGTGACCGAGCGCCTGCTCGCCCACCCGCTGGTGACCCTGGCGCGGGAAGAAGTGGCGGGCCTGCCGCCAGCAGACTGGGACAATGTCATAGTCTCGACGGGGCCCCTCACCTCGCCCGCCCTGGCCCAGGCGGTGCTGGACCTGACCGGCGAAGGCCAACTGGCCTTTTTCGATGCCATCGCCCCGATCGTGAACTTCGACTCCATCGATATGAATGTGGCCTGGCGTCAATCCCGTTATGACAAGGAAGGCCCCGGTGGCGACGCGGCGGCCTATATCAACTGCCCCCTGGACAAGGACCAGTACGAGGCCTTTATCGACGCCCTGCTGGCCGGCCCCAAGACTGAGTTCAAGGACTGGGAGAACGTCCCCTATTTCGATGGCTGCCTGCCCATTGAAGTCATGGCTGAGCGGGGCCGCGAGACCCTGCGCCACGGACCCATGAAGCCGGTCGGCCTGACCAATGAGCACAATCCCCAGGAAAAGGCCCATGCCGTGGTCCAGCTGCGGCAGGACAATGCGCTCGGCACCCTCTGGAACATGGTCGGCTTCCAGACCAAGCTGAAACATGGGGCCCAGACCGACATCTTCCGGATGATCCCGGGCCTTGAAAAGGCGGTTTTTGCCCGGCTGGGCGGCCTGCACCGTAATACCTTCCTCAACAGCCCACGCCTGCTGGATGGCCAGTTGCGGCTCAAGGCCCAGCCTCGCCTGCGGTTCGCCGGTCAGGTCACCGGCGTTGAGGGCTATGTGGAAAGCGCCGCCGTCGGTCTGCTGGCGGGCCGGTTTGCCGCCGCTGAGCGCCTGGGCGCCCCTCTGACGCCGCCGCCGGCCACCACCGCTCTTGGCGGCCTGATTGGCCACATCACCGGCGGTCACCTGGATGGCGGCAAGGGCTCATTCCAGCCCATGAACATCAATTACGGCCTCCTGCCGCCTGTCGAAGTCATCAAGCGCGATGAGGCTGGCCGCCGCCTGGGCGCCAAGGAAAAAAGCCGCAACAAGAAGCTGGCGGTGGGCGAACGGGCCCTGGCCGATCTGGCCGCCTGGATCGGCGGCTAGAACTTTCCGGTCAGGACGGCCCAGAACAGGCGGGCGCGAACGGAAAGGTCGCCTGGGACTTGCCCCCGGGCCCTGGGCTGCGACAGGGCGGCGTGGGCGATGGCGGGAAAGGCGTCGGCGGACAGGCCCTTGGACCGGGCCTGCGCCTCAGAGAGCGCCCTCTGGGCCTCCTCGCCTTCCAGGCC
>CAIYSH010000420.1 GCA_903928755.1 uncultured Alphaproteobacteria bacterium
GTCATGCGCCTGCTGAAGGCGCAAGGCACGCCGGAAAGGGATGTCATCCTGCTGATCACCGATGGTGAAGAAGCCGGCCTGCTGGGTGCCGCAGGCTTTTTTGACCGTCATCCGCTCGCCGGGCATGTGGGCTTCATCATCAATATGGAAACCCGAGGAGGCGGCGGTGCCGCCCAGATGTTCCAGACCGGTGCGGATAATGGCGAGGTCATCAAGATGTTCGCCAAGGGCGCTGTGAGGCCCTCCTCCTCCTCCCTGGCGGTCTTCCTCTATGAGCACATGCCCAATGACACCGACTTCACCGTCTCCAAGGCGGCGGGGATAACCGGTCTGAATTTCGCCTTCATCGGTCGGCAGTTCGACTATCACTCGCCCACCTCCACCAGTGATAATCTGGATCAGGGCAGTCTGCAGCACATGGGCGACCAGGCCTATTCCGCGGCAAGGGCGCTGGCCTTCACATCTGCCCTCCCCGGCAAGAGCCCGAACGTCGTCTATGCCAACACCTTCGGATCGCATGTGCTGGCCTATCCCCAGCTGGCAGGCTGGGCCCTGCTGGCCGCCATCAGCGCCTGTCTGGCCCTGGGGGTCCACACCGCCCGGCGCGCCGGCGTTTTCTTCTGGTCCGAAGCCGCGCGGGGGGGTGCCGGTGCGGTCTATCTGCTGCTGACCGGTGCCGCAGTCTTTCACCTCGCCCGGCAACTGACGGGTGTCGGCTTCGGCTTCTTTGAACAGAGGCAATTGCTGGCCCAGGTCAACCGTTGGGAATTGACGCTGGCCCTGCTCGGAACGGCCCTGGTCATCTACACAGCCAATGCAACCGCGACCGGCCGGTCGCGCTATACAGCAGCAGCCCTGGCCGCCGTGACCGGGATCGCATCCTGTGCCTTCGGGTTTGATCCGGTCGGCCTTGGCCTGGGTATCGGTGGGGCCCTGGTGGCCCTGATTGCCTTTGGCAAGCCGGCCGGGATCACGGGTGCCTGGACAGGGGTCTTGGGCACAGCCTTGCTGGCGGCCTTCGTCGGCCAGATCCTGGCCCCGACCACCGCCTTCCTGATTGCATGGCCCCTGGCCATTGCTGCGGTCATCGGCGGTTTAAGCGGTATGGGCTATCGTCGCAGTGCCTGGATGACCCTGCCGACGGCGCTGGCCGCAGGTGCAGGTCTTGTCTGGGTGCTGGGCTTTGCCCACGGCGTTTTCCAGGGTCTGGACATGGTGGAACTCATGGCCCTGTTTGCCTGGATCTGTGGTCTGTTGATCTGGCCCCTGGTGCAGGACGATGACCGGGCGCCGGAATGGGCAGGCCTTGGACTGTTTGTCGCGGGCCTGGCCCTGGTCCTTGTCGTCCGGTTCGATACGCCGTGGACAGCCCGCCATCCCCAGGCGACCTTGATCACCTATGTACAGGATAGCGACACGGCCAGGGCCTATCTTGCAACACCCATGTCCGTGCTGGATCCCTGGAGCCTCAAGGCCCTGACGGCCTATGGCGGAAAGCCGCAGCAGATGGACATTCCGGCCTTCGGACGGGGCAAGGCCTGGACCGCGACCGCGCCTTCCGTGCCCACAGACCTACCCAACTTCGCCCTGCAGGACCTCAGGGATGGATCCTATGCCCTGACTGTAACCCCCGCGCCGGGCAGCCGTAACATCGCCCTGGAAATGAACGCCGACACGGTCATCCAGTCGACCATACTGAACGGCGGCCAGATCAAGGTGCTGGACAAGCCGGGCCAGACGACCCGCATCCGCCTCACCGCCATGCCCAGGGGTCTGGTGCTGACCTTCAGGCCCGTCGGCCCCGGAAAGCTGGCTCTCCGGTATTCCACCACGACAGAAGGCTGGCCATCAGGGGCCAAACCCCTGCCGCTGCGGGACAGGAAGACCATGGCCATCGACCTTTCGGACTCCACGACCGTGGTGGGGTCCAGGACCTTCAGCTGGTAGGAAACGCCCATGGCTGAAGTCATCATCTATCACAATCCCGGTTGTGGCACGTCGCGCAACACCCTGTCCCTGATCCGGGAAAAGGGTATCGAGCCCCGGGTGATCGAATATCTGAAGGTCGGCTGGACGGAAGCCCAGCTCAAGGACCTGGCAGCCCGCACCGGGGGCAGGCTGCAGGACCTGCTGCGCGTGCGCGGCACCCAGGCAGAGGCACAGGGCCTCACAGACCCGTCCGTTCCGGAGGCCGTGCTGTTGAAGGCCATGGTCGCCGATCCGGTCCTTGTAAACCGACCCATCGTAGCCACCGCCAGGGGCGCAGCCCTCTGCCGCCCCATGGAACGGGTGCTTGACCTGATCTGACGAACTGACCGAGTCTGTCTGCCCATGGCCGACTCCGATCCCGAACGAGCCCGCGACAGGAAACCTGTCAGCCTGATCCTGGCGATGATCACCGTTGGCATGGCCGGATTGGGTGTAATTGGCCTGGACCGCCAGGCGATGGCACGGTTGCCCCCCGCATCGGACCCCGTCCCGCTGGAGGCCCTTCAGCACCAGGCCTTTCTGGAAGCCGAGGCGATTCCCGGTTTCGGACACCCGGAACACATGAAAATCCAGCTTGGCCGGGACGAATCCGTGCAGGCGGCCATCCTCCGCACCGGGATCGGTCCTGACGACGCCAGGGATCTGATCTCCACCCTGACACCCGTGCTGGATGGCGCACATGTGCCGTCTGGCTTGACCCTGGATTTTGCCATAGCCCGCCGACGGGGTGGGGATGAAGCCATGCGGCTCATCGGTCTGTCCTTCCGGACGGGCCCTGCGACCACGATTTCCGTGACACGGACCTTTGACGGAGCCCTTCGCCTGCGAACCCTTGCAGAGACGATCCGGGCCGAACGGACGGTCGCCACGGGGGCCATGAATGGATCGCTTGCGGAAACCGCAGCTTCCCTGGGGGCTGGCCCCACCATCACCGACCAGATGGTCCGGCTCTTCGGCCACAGGATCGACTTCGACCGTGACCTGAAATTGGGCGACAGTGTCGACCTGATCTATGACCGGGCGGTCACGGCAAGTGGCAGAACAGTGCAGACCGGCGACCTGATCTATGCCGCCATAAAGGGCATCAGATTCTATCGGTTCGAGCATGGCGGCAGGACTGACTATTTCGACGCCAGGGGTGAAAACATCCGCGGCTTCCTGCTGCGGACGCCTGTGGCAGGCGGAGCCATGACCTCTGGCTTTGGCATGCGTCGACACCCGATCCTTGGCTATAACCGCATGCACCAGGGAATTGATTTCTCGGCCGGCACCGGGACCCCGGTCCTGGCCGCGGGAACCGGTATCGTCGAGGAGGCCGGGCCCTGGGGGGGATATGGAAACTGGCTTAAAATCCGGCACGCGGGCGGATGGGCCACAGGCTATGGTCACCTTCTGAAATTTGCCTCGGGTATCCGGCCAGGTCAGCTGGTGCAACAGGGCCAGCTGGTGGCCTATGCCGGAACGACAGGCCTCTCGACCGGCCCCCACCTGCACTATGAAATCTGGCTGAACGGCAATCGGGTTGATCCGCTCAAGGCAAATGTTCCGCAGGGCATCGCCCTGACCGGTGCCGACCTGGAAGCCTTCCAGAGGGAAAGGACCCGGATCGACAACATGCTTCTTCAGGGGTCGGTAGACCTGTCAGAAGATCCGTCGCGAAGGATCGCAGAAACGGAACCCATGATCGCGCTGCGGCGATAGGACCGGCCAAATGAAAAAGGGCTCCACCTTACAGTGGAGCCCCGACTTCATCCCGACGGGATCGATCAGTCGAACATGATGACCGAACGGGCCAGTTCGCCGCGCTTCATGTCCGCGAAGCCTTCATTGACCTGTTCCAGCTTGATGCGCTGGGAGATCATCTGATCAAGCTTCAGCTTGCCGTTCATGTAGAAATCGACCAGCCGAGGCATGTCGACGGGGAACCGGTTGGAGCCCATCATCGACCCCTGCAGCTTCTTTTCGCCGAGGAAGGCGGCACCTGGCAGGGTGATGGACTGACCGATCGGGATCATGCCGATGATGTTGGCCGTGCCGCCACGACGCAGCATGTTGAAGGCCTGCTCGGCTGTCTTGGACAGGCCGATGGCTTCGAAGGAGTGATGCACACCCCCCTTGGTCATTTCGAGCACTTCCTTGACCGCATCGGTCTGGGACGCATCGATGAAATCCGTCGCGCCGAATTCACGGGCAAGATTGCTCTTGGAAGAGACCATGTCGACAGCGATGATCCGACCTGCACCGGCAATGGCTGCACCATTGATGGCCGACAGGCCGACGCCGCCACAGCCGATGACAACGACCGTTTCGCCCGGACGGACGCTGGACGTGTGGATGGCAGCCCCGACGCCGGTCATGACCGAGCAGCCGATGAGGGCGGCGCGATCCAGCGGCATGTCCTTGCGGATCGAGACGCAGGCATGCTCGTGGATCAGCATGTATTCGGCAAAAGAAGACAGGTTCAGGAACTGCGGCAGGGGACGGCCACCCTGGCTCAGGCGGGGTTCCTCGTCCGCATCGCGCTTGGTTTCCGGCGAAACGCAGAGCGACAGGTGCCCGGTCAGGCACTGATCGCAGTGTCCGCAATAGGCCGACAGGCAGGTGATGACGTGATCGCCGACCTTTACGGTGCGGACTTCGGAGCCGACGGCTTCGACAACACCGGCGCTCTCATGACCCAGAACGGCCGGAAGCGGGTGGGGATAGGAGCCTTCCATGAAGTGCAGGTCGGAATGGCACAGGCCAGCAGCGGCGGTGCGGATCAGGACCTCATGCGGGCCGGGCTTGTTGATCTGGACGTCTTCGATCTGAAGCGGCTTGCCCACTTCGCGCAATACGGCGGCCTTCATGTGTCGTCTCCCCATGTCGCCCGGTTTCGGACGGGTTAAAAAAGCCGGGCTCAATCCCGCACTTCCCAGATCGACAGCTTATCGCCGTTCAGGTGAGACGCGCTAGGGATTTTCACCCGGGGTGCCTACGAGGTCACCTGATTTCGCAGTTCGCGCTTGAGCACTTTTCCAGTGGGGCCGATGGGCAGGGAGTCCACAATCCGCACCTCATCGGGGGTCCACCATTTGGCAACCCGGGTCGACACATGGGTTTTCAGCTCTTCCGGATCTACCTCATGGTTCGGGCGCAGCACCACCAGAAGCAGGGGCCGTTCGTCCCATTTGGGGTGGGGGATACCAATGGCTGCAGCCATGGCGACGGCCGGATGGGAGGACACGGCGTCCTCGAGATCCAGGGTGGAAATCCACTCTCCCCCAGACTTGATCACATCCTTGGCCCTGTCTGTGAGCCGCAGATAACCCTCTTCGTCCAGGGTGGCGATGTCGCCCGTGTCAAACCAGCCATCGGCGAGGAAAACGTCAGCGCCTTCGTTCTTGAAATAGGCCGAGGATACCCAGGGCCCCCGGACCTGCAGGGCCCCTGAACTCTTGCCGTCGCAAGGCTGGATCCGCCCGTCTTCGCCCATGATCCGCATTTCCACGCCCCAACCGCCGCGCCCCTGCTTCTGCTTGCGGGCCAGGGCGGCAGCCGCATCCTCGCCGGCATGTTTTGCAAGCGGGGTATTTATGACCCCCATGGGACTGGTCTCCGTCATGCCCCAGATCTGCCTGACATCTGCGCCCAGCATGTCCTGGACCCGGCTGATCAGGGATGCGGTCGGGGCAGATCCGCCCACCGCCAGGGTCCTTACCGAAGTCAGCTTTTCGCCGATCTGGTCCAGATGATCCAGCACGCCCACCCAGATGGTCGGCACCCCCAGAAGGAAGGTCGGCTTCTCTGCAACGGCCAGTTCACAGATCGAAGGCCCATCCAGATTACGACCCGGCAGGATCAGCTTGGCCCCCACCAGGGGTGCCGCATAGGGGGTGCACCAGGCATTGGCATGATACATCTGGGCGCAGGGCAGGACCGCAGACGTGGCCCCGAGATCAAAGCAGTCGGGCTGGACCAGGGCCATGGCGTGCAGGACGGTGGACCGGTGCGAATACAGCACGCCCTTGGGATTTCCCGTGGTGCCGGATGTGTAGCAGAGCCCCGACGCCTGACGTTCATCGATCTCAGGCCAGACATAGTCGGGGGAATGGGCGGCGATCAGGTCCTCATAGACCAGGGTCCCGGCGGGCGATTCCTGCGGCAGGTGATCCCGGTCTGTCATGGCCACCAGGGTTTTGACCGTCTTCAGCTGGGGGGAGATATCCCGGACCAGGTCTCCAAAGGTAATGTCAAACAGCAGGATGGCATCTTCGGCATGGTTGGCGACCCATGCGACCTGATCCGGATGCAGGCGCGGATTGATGGTGTGAAGGATGGCACCCATGCCCGTGACGGCATAGTAAAGCTCGAAGTGCCGGTGCGTGGACCAGGCCAGGGTCGCCACCCGATCGCCGGGCTTGATACCCAGTGCCGTGAGGGCGTTGGCCATGCGCTTGGCCCGGACCAGGGCACGGGCATAGTCATAGCGGAACATGGGGCCTTCGACGGTCCGGACCACCACCTCGCGGTCCCCGTGATACCGGGCCGCATATTCCAGGATCGAAGGCAGGCTGAGCGCCCGCTCCATCATCAGGGCCTGCATGTGGTTTCCTCTCCCTTGATCTCTTTGGTCAGAGATTTAGAGGGGGAGTCCCTTCAGGGCTAGGGGTCTTAGGCCGCCATTCGCGCCTTGAAGACACCGTCCGGAAGACGGGGGGCCCGGGTCGGATGGACAAAGAAATAGTCCTTCCAGTCGGCCCCGGGCAGAACCGTGGTCCGCTCTTCCAGCCGGTCACCATTCAGGGCAAACATGCGGTAGCCACGGGACCGGAAGATATCGACCACCGCCTCGGCTGAACCCCCGAAGCGTTCGGCAAGCATGGCAGGGTGAATCTCGATCAGGACATGGGGATTGTCCCGATCCAGGATCCCTTCTGCACCCTTCAGCGCCTTTTGTTCGGCCCCTTCGATATCCATGCGGATGAAGTCGACACGGCCCAGGCCATTTTCCCGGCAGTAATCGTCCAGGGTGACCACCGGCGTAGGTTGCAGCTCGACGCCCATGTCTTCGAGATCCGGGCGGACCTTGCCTTCCGGTGCCGCGTCGGCAAGGAAGGCATAGGCGCGGCCCATGCGCCCCGAAGTCTTTTTGGGCGTCACCAGGAGCATTTCGCCTGGCGCGTCCGAAACCGCAGCATGGACCGGACGAACCTGTCGGGCGATCCCGTGCCAAGCCAGGCACAGTTTGAGCACCTCAAAGGTAAACCCGGAGGGCTCAAAAGCATGGATCTGGGCCGACGGCGCGACCTGGGTCATGACATAGGAATGGCGGCCATCGCTGGCACCCACATGCAGACAAACCGGGGACCCGGACAGCAGGTCAGCCAGATAAGGCGTTTCGGGCTCGTGCTTGGCCCATCTCATATTGCGGCGCCAGGCGCGAAAGGCGTGGCTGATCACCCGAAGGGACGGCATGCTGGAAATCCTCTTGCGGGCGCTCTTTACCCTGCGTCCCGCGTCATCGTCATCATGTAGTTGACGTCGCAGTCACGAGATTGCGACCAGCGGCCGGACAGGGGATCGAAGCTGACGCCGAATGGCCCCTGTATGGCGAGGGGTTCCCCGGCCATGAATTCACGCAATTCCGAAGGCTTCAGGAACCTGGACCAGTCATGGGTTCCTGCGGGAAGCCAGCGCAGGACATATTCTGCACCGATCTTGGCCAGAGCCAGCGCCTT
The DNA here is from genome assembly GCA_903928755.1 of uncultured Alphaproteobacteria bacterium. Lineage (GTDB taxonomy): Bacteria > Pseudomonadota > Alphaproteobacteria > Caulobacterales > Caulobacteraceae > Phenylobacterium. The sequence continues at coordinate 7,710 of CAIYSH010000420.1, forward strand.
GAGCGTCCGGTTGAGGGTTGCGACGATCATGATACCCCCCGGTGCCAGAAGGCGGCCACAGGTCCGCAGATACGCGGCAGGATCGGACACGTGTTCAATCACCTCCATGTTGAGGATGACATCATAGGGCCCGGCACCGTCAGCCTCGAGTTGTTCGGCTGTGGAGCAGAGATAGGAAACCTGGACGCCGACCTGGGATGCATGGGCGCTTGCCGTGCCGATATTGCGTTCGGATGCATCGACCCCGGTCACATCGAAACCGAGCCGGCTCATGGGTTCGGAGAGCAGCCCTCCCCCGCAGCCGATGTCCAGCAGTTTCAGCCCCTCGAAAGGCTGTCGGGCAGAGCCATCACGACCGAAGCGGACCAAGGCCTGATCGCGGATGAAGCCGAGGCGGACGGGGTTGAATTTGTGCAGGGGCGCAAACTTGCCCCTGGGGTCCCACCATTCGGCTGCGATCCTGGAGAAGCGTTCGACCTCGGCAGGGTCAATACTGGAAACGGGTGTCGTCATGGGCCCCTTTTAGCGCTTTGCAACGCGAACGCGAAGGGGAAGCGTTGCCGACCGCCGCGAGGGCGTTTATGACGCCTGCTCCCCTGCGACCAAGGAGTTGTCGCCAATAGCCATGTCACGGCTCGTAATGAAATTCGGCGGCACCTCGGTGGCCGATCTTGAACGCATCCGGCGGGTCGGACGCCTGGTCGCGGCCGAAGTCGCTGCGGGCCACAAGGTCGCCGTTGTGGTCTCTGCCATGGCGGGAAAGACCAATGAGCTGGTCGCCTGGACCGATGGCGCAGGCCCCTCTGCCCCTGGCCTGCCCGCTTCAGACGATGAATATGACGTCGTCGTCGCGTCCGGCGAACAGGTCACGGCCGGCCTGCTGGCCATGACCCTTCGCAATATGGGCCTGCCTGCCAGATCCTGGATGGGATGGCAGATCCCGATCATCGCTGATGATGCCCATGGGCGTTCGCGTATCGATGATGTCGAGGCCGACAGGCTGGTGGCCGCCATGGATACAGGCGAAATTGCCGTCATTGCCGGATTTCAGGGGGTCACCCGGGATGGGCGCATAGCGACCCTGGGCCGGGGTGGCTCGGACACCAGTGCCGTGGCCATTGCCGCTGCCGTGAAGGCAATCCGCTGCGATATCTACACAGACGTCGACGGCGTCTACACCACTGACCCCCGCATCGAATCCAAGGCGCGCAAGCTGTCCCGGATCTCTTATGAGGAAATGCTGGAAATGGCCTCCCTGGGGGCCAAGGTCCTGCAGACCCGTTCTGTCGAGCTGGCCATGGCCAAGAATGTGCCGGTGCGGGTATTATCCAGTTTTGTCGAGCCTGGCGAAGCGCCCGGCCAGGGCACCGTAGTGTGCGACGAGGAAGAAATCATGGAAAAGCGGATTGTCAGCGGCGTCGCCTACAGCCGCGACGAGGCCAAGATCAGCCTGTTCGGCCTTCCGGACCATCCCGGCGTGTCCTCGGAAATCTTCGGGGCCCTGGCTGACGCGAACGTCAATGTGGACATGATCGTCCAGAGCCATGCCCGCACGGCGCACACGGCCAACATGGAATTCACGGTGGGCAAGCGCGACGCCGCCCGCACCATGGAAATCATTCGGGCTGCCCAGCCGAAAATCGGCTTTGACGACGTTCAGGTGAACGAGGACGTCTCGAAAGTTTCTGTCATCGGGGTGGGTATGCGAAGCCATACCGGTGTTGCCAAGACCATGTTCGGGGCCCTGGCCGAGAAGGGCGTCAA
>CAIYSH010000421.1 GCA_903928755.1 uncultured Alphaproteobacteria bacterium
AGGTGGTCTTGCCGGCGCCAGGGCCGGCACCGATGGATTCCACCGCTGCAGAACCGCCTTCACCGGCCGCCTTGAAGGCGGTGGCGCGGACGGTGATGACCTTCTTGCCATCCGAAGACTTGACGGTCTCAAGGGCGTTGCCTGCGTAGATCGGCCGGACAAAGGTCGAGCCGTCGACGACTTCGACGATTTCCGAGATCTGGGCGACGTCCAGCCTGGCGGCGATGCGCGGGCTGAAGTTCTTGCCCTGAGAGGTCGCTGGGGTGAGGACCGCGTCATAATTGGTCATCAGCGGGACGATTACGGCTTCGACAGCTTCTGCCAGGCCCTGGCCCAGGGAATCACTTTCGGCGAGCAGGACCTTGCGGACTCCGGCGATCTTCGCCGCAGCATCGGCCACGCCCTTGGCACCGGAACCAGCCACCAGGATGTCGACGTCACTGGACATCGCCAGGGCGGCGGTCACCGTCTTGTGTGTGTTGTCCTTCAAGGACGCATTGTCGTGATCAGCGACGACGAGCACGGCCATTAGAGCACCCCCGCTTCAGTCTTGAGTTTGTTGACCAGATCAGCGGCCGTTTCGACCTTGATCCCACCGCCGCGCTTCGGCGGTTCCGTAACCTTCACCACCGACAGGCGGGGTGCGATATCGACGCCCAGGCTCGCCGCCTCGGTAATGTCCAGCGGCTTCTTCTTGGCCTTCATGATGTTGGGCAGGGAGGCATAGCGCGGTTCGTTGAGGCGCAGGTCCGCCGTGATGATGGCCGGAAGGGCGACGTCCACGGTCTGGATGCCACCGTCCACGTCGCGGCAGACGGTCGCCTTGCCCGCTGACAGTTCGATGGCATTGGCGAAGGTGGCCTGGGGCCAGTCCAGCAGGGCCGACAGCATCTGGCCTGTGGCATTGTTGTCGCCGTCAATGGCCTGCTTGCCCATGATCACCACATCGGGGCTTTCCTGGGCGATCACCGCCTGGAGCAGTTTGGCAATGGCCAGTGGCTCCGGATCGGCATCCGTCTGGATCAGGATGGCGCGATCTGCACCCATGGCCAGGGCCGTGCGCAGGGTTTCCTGGGCCTGGGCCGGGCCGATGGAAACGGCGACGACTTCGGTCGCAGCGCCCTTTTCCTTCTGGCGGACAGCTTCTTCGACTGCGATTTCGCAGAACGGATTCATCGACATTTTGACGTTGGCGAGATCGATGCCGGTCTGGTCGGCCTTCACTCGCGCTTTTACGTTATAATCGATCACCCGCTTTACCGGGACGAGCACCTTCATGACTTGCCTTGCGCCTCAAATTGCATTGCAACAAATTCGACGGCTTGGGGCATAACCATTTGAGCGGGGTTTGCAAGCGCGCCGCCATATAAGTGTGATCTGATTTTCAAGGCAGGCGTCCGCCAGGCGCCGCCAATCCATGGCAAGACGGACGAAATGAAGCTGACAATCGAGCGCCAGACCAAGATCATATTCGGCGTTTTCCTCGCGACGACCTTCACCATTTTCATGGTTCACCTGGTCTGGGTGTGGCCAGGTCAGAGGTGTGAGGAAGCCGGGAAGTGGTGGGACTGGCGCACCCGCGCCTGTGCGCAGCCGATCGTGATCTCGTCCATTACCGGCCGTATCCTCAAGAGCGATGCTGCGCGGGACGCGGCAAGAGCGGAACTGGCAAAGCTCAAGGCTGCCACGCCCCCGAAATAGCCTCAGCGGGTCGCGCCGGATTTCCAGAAGACATCGTCCCGGCCCGCCCCATTGGCGAAGCGCGCCGCCACGAACAGCAGGTCGGACAACCGGTTAAGGTAGCGCTGGGCCGGGGGACTGACGGCCTGGCCGGACTCTGCCAGGGCCACGACAGAGCGCTCGGCCCGCCTGGCAACCGTGCGGGCCAGATGCAGGGCCGCGGCGGCCGGGGTTCCACCTGGCAGGACAAAGGACGTCAGGGCCGCCAGGCTGTCGTTCAGGCCGTCCAGCTCGATTTCCAGCCGCGCCACCTGGCTGTCCAGAATGCGCAGAACCGTGCCCTCTGCCTCATCGGGCCTGGCCGGCGTCGCCAGATCGGCCCCGAGATCAAACAGTTCATTCTGAAGCCGGGCCAGGATCGGGTCCAGGACAGTGCCTGCCGTATGCTGCCGGACCAGGCCCAGGCAGGCATTGGTTTCATCCACATCGCCATAGGCCGCCACCCGAAGGTCGGACTTGCTCACGGTCTGACCATTGGCCAGCCCGGTTGTGCCCCTGTCGCCGGTCCGGGTGTAGATGCGGTTCAGGGTGACCATGGTCTAGGTCCTGTGCTGGAACCAGAGGGCACAGACCAGCAGGGCGACGGCGATCGCCTGCATGAGGACCCGCAATCTCATCAGCTTGTTGGAATAGGAACGTCCGAAATCGCCGCCCTTGAACAGGGCGTAGAGCCCAAACAGGAGCACGCCGGTGACCGCTGCAAGGGATACGGGGATCAGGAAATTGATGATCTTCAGCATGCCTTGTTCCTAGAGCATATTCCGGTCGCTGGGAACCGGATATCAGCCAGCCATCGGATTGAAACAGGCGCCAGCGCCTTGAATCAAAGCCGGTTTTGTCACCTGGCGCGGCTCTACTGCGCATGAAAAGGAGCCGTGCCATTCCACTGGAAAACCGGCCTCAGGAAAATCGACTGCCCTAGGTCTGGACCGAGACCGCACGGGCCCTTCGCAGGATCCAGAAGTAGAGGCCAAGGGGAACCAGGATGAAGAGCCGGGGGGCCAGCGCCATGGCGGATGGGGCGAAGGCCTCGTTCATGATGGCCAGGGGAGCGCCCTTTCCGGACAGGACGATCAGAAGGGCAAGGCCGACATTGAACAGCCCCTCGCCGACAATCAGCCCCGACACCATCAGGATGCCCAGCCGCCGTGCGACACCCCCCCAGGACTTGCCCAGGGTGTAGCGGTCGAACATCCAGCCCGCCAGGGCTCCAAGCACAACGGGCAAGGTTACGGTTGACGGCAGATAGATGGCAATGCCCACGCCCAGGGGCGGCAGGGAAAAGGTCCGGCCATCCGGTCGGCTCCGGCTTGCCGCTCGCAGGCCCTCGTCCACCAGAACCAGGGCTGCGCCCAGCAGGCCGCCCATGGCAATCAGCCCCCAGTCCAGGTGGCCGTCAATGACACCGGTGGCGATGGTGGAAATCAGGGTTGCCTGCGGGGCTGGCAGGGGGTTGGCGGAAATGGCGTGGCCATCGACCCCGGCAAAGCCGTTGGCCCGGTTCAGCAGGTCGAGGATGGGCGGGATGACGGCAGATCCTGCGACCACCCCGACCACAAGGGCCACCTGCTGACGCCAGGGGGTCGCGTCCACCAGCTGGCCGGTCTTGAGGTCCTGGAGATTGTCATTGGCGCTGACGGCCACGGCCAGCAGTATGGCTGTGATCAGCAGGGCGAAAGCGACAAGCGGCCGGGTATCGCCGCTCATGCCCAGAGGCCCTGCAATGGCCAGGGTCAGCAGGGCAGCACCCAGGACGGCCAGGATCGCCATGCCGGAAACCGGGCTGTTGGAGGACCCGATCAGCCCGGCCATGTAACCGCACACCGCGGCGACGGCGAAACCGGCCACCACCACATAACCCAGGGCCGCCAGGGTCAGGGGCAGGGTCAGCGCGGCCAGGGTTCCCCCTGACAGGAAATTCACAACCACCCAGCCAATGGGAATCAGGCAGGCGATGGCAGTGATGGCAACCCAGGCAATCGGCATGTCCTGCTCTTCCCGGGGGAGGGCGGCGGCATCTGGGCCCTTGCGGAGACTTCCCGCAGCAATCGCCGACCTGAGCCCCAGCCATACGGGCCCCACCAGTTTTCCCAGGGTCCAGATCGCGGCCACGCCAATGGCGCCTGCCCCGATGAACCGGACCTTGTGGGACCATATCCCCTGGGCGACGTCTGCGGCCGGTCCCGCTGCGGGTGCCAGATGGGTCAGGATTGGCACGGCGATCCCCCAGGCCAGGATCAGGCCGGTCAGCATGGCCATGCCGACGGCGATCCCCATGAGGTGTCCGGCCCCGATCAGGGCCAGGGACATGGAGGCGCCGAGACCGGTGGCGCTGCCACCGGCCATGCGGACAAATCTCGCGACCTCTCCGGCAATCAATCCCAGGGCGGTGGCCAGGGCAAAGCCGGCTGAAGCCAGGGTGCCGACCAGGATGGCGCCAAGCCCTGCCCGGCCCTCGGCCGCGACAGCCACGCCGTCATCATTGCGGCTGGCTGAACCGACCCGCAGCACTTCGGCCGCGGCGACGCCCTCAGGGTAGGGAAGGGTCGATTGGGTGACCAGGGCCCTGCGCAGGGGGATGGTGTACATGACGCCCAGGACCCCGCCGGCGGCACAGATGGTGAAGGAGGTCCAGAATGGAAACCCGGTCCACCAGCCGATCATCACCAGGCCGGGCAGGACGAAGATGATCGAGGACATGGCCCCTGCCGCCGAGGCGACGGTCTGGACGATGTTGTTCTCGTAGATGGTCGAGGACCTGAAGCCCCTCAGCAGGGCCATGGAAATCACGGCGGCCGGAATCGATGAGGCAAAGGTCAGGCCGACCTTCAGGCCCAGATAGACATTGGCGGCGGTGAAAACGAAGGTGATCAATACTCCCAGCAGCAGGCCCCGCAGGGTCAGTTCAACGCGGCGCGGTTCCGGCGGGACCAGGGTCTGGGTCATGTTGCTGGGCTCCGGAAGATGTTGATGGTTTCGGTGACCCAGGCCTTGAGGTCTTCACGCTGGTGGGTCGGGGTCCTGCCATGGCGGACAAAGACCATGTCGAGATCCGGAACCACGACCGTGTACTGGCCCTCATGGCCATTGGCCGAAAATGATCCCTTGCCACCTATGCCCAGCCACCAGTGCGCCCCATAGGCCCCGTCCGTCACCCCATCCTGTTGCCAGGTGGGAATGCGGGCATAGTCCGCCCAGTTGCTTGGCAGGATCTGTCGGCCCTCCCATTGTCCGTCCCGCAGATAAAGCAGGCCGAACCGTGCAAAGTCCCTGGCCGTGGCAAAACAGAAAGAGGAGCCGATGAAGGTTCCCGCGGCATCGAATTTGGGGATCGGGCTGGTCATGCCCAGGGGCTCGAACAGCCGCGCCTTCATGAAGTCGTGGAAATCCTTGCCATAGACGTCCAGCCGACGGGCCAGAATGCGCGCGACAATGTTGGTGGTTCCCGAGGAGTAGGACCAGTAGCTGTCCCGGTCATGGGCCAGGGGTCTGGACGCGGCATAATGCGCCACATCATCCTTGCCCTCGCCCCAGAGCATGGCAATCGTATCAGAGGGCTGATCGGCCTCGTAGACTTCTGCGAAACTCAGCCCGCTGGACATGCGCAGCAGCTGGTCTGTAGTGATTTTCCCCCGAGGATCGCCTGGCGACTTCCACTCTGGAACATCGGCTGGAGCCTCAACGTCCAGCAGGCCGTCGGCGACCACCAGCCCGGCCAGGGCGTGGGTAATGCTCTTGGCCTTGGACCATGACATGCAGGTGATGTCCGGGCCATGTTCGGGGCCATAGCGCTCAAAGACCAGCTTTCCGCCGATGATGACGACCACGGCATGGGTCTCTCCGAAGTCGGTAAAGCCCCGGTCCATCGCCTCTTCGAATGCTGGCCTGTCCAGGGTTGCGGGGAGCGGACCCATTGGCCAGTCCCGGGTGGGCCAGGGGGTGTCGGGGTGCTGTTCGGGAAGGGGCGGAAGTATGCTCATGGAGCAAGAGTGACCCGGCGCTGCCGAATTGTCACGCGGTTGCAGGCTGCCGTCCGGGCAGACCGGTTGAAGGTCCTGTTTCCAGGTTTTGGAACATGCTCTAAATCCTGCACATGACCACATCGGCAAGTTCCGCCCTGATGATCCGCCTCGCAACCTCCGAAGATCTTGTTGCGCTGTCGGCCCTCATGATGCTGTCCATTGACCAGCTCCAGTCGGCTTTCCTGTCGCCTGAGCAGGTCGAGGCCTCGCACGAGATCATGGGGCTCGACACCCAGCTCATTCTCGACGGGACCTACTACCTGGTCATGGCCGGTGATCGGATCGCCGGATGTGGCGGTTGGAGCCGGCGGGCTACCCTGTTTGGCGGCGATCAGACCCCGGGGCGCAATGCGGCCCTGCTGGATCCCGCGGTCGACGCCGCCCGGATCCGCGCCATGTACACCCATCCGGATTTTGCCCGCCGGGGTGTGGGGAGCCTGATTATCAGAACCTGTGAGGCTGCCGCTGCAGGTGAAGGGTTCGGGCGCACTGAAATGGCGGCAACCCTCTCGGGTGAGCCCCTCTATCTCGCCATGGGCTACACGGTCCTGGAGCCCATTGACGGCCAGACCTCCCGGGGTGTGACCGTGCCGCTGAAGCGCATGGGAAGGTCATTGG
>CAIYSH010000422.1 GCA_903928755.1 uncultured Alphaproteobacteria bacterium
CGACGTCTTGGCGTGTTCAGCCAGCCGCTTGACCAGGGCCTCGGCTTCAATGCGATTGTCGCGCTTGCCGCCGCGGTCGTAGAGGCCCTGGATCCGGTTGAACTTCAGACCGTAGTTGGCGTCGCCCTGTAGGGGGGATGGCGGCAGAATGAGCCCGTCGCCATAGAATTCCCGATTTGAAACCTGGATCAGGGACGGATCCCGCGACCGATAGTGCCATTCGAGCATTCGCGTCGGCACGCCGCGCGCTTCGCAGAGCGTGAGTATGCTTTCCATCTCGCCGACCTTCGCGACGCCCTCAAGCAAGTCTGATGCGTCATCCTCATCATCCCGGGTCTCTCCGTCTGAAATGCGGTCAAAGAATGAGGATGGCGGCAGCTGCTTCTGGTCGCCCACGACCACGATCTGCTTTGCTCTGGAGATAGCACCAAGAGCGTCTTCCGGCCGCACCTGGCTGGCTTCATCGATCAAAAGCAGGTCGAATTCGATGGAAGCTGGCGGCAGGAACTGCGCCACCGAAATCGGGCTCATCATCAAGACAGGCTTGATTCTCTGGACGGCCTCGCCTGCTTGTAAAATGAGTTTTCTGATCGGGGCATGAGACTTTTTCTTGCCGATTTCACCACGAATAAACCCCATGGCTCCCTGCGCGCCTTGCGGGACCTGATTCAGATGATGGGCCCTGATGTCCCTCACACAATCCTGTCGGCGCTCGACCTCCAATTGCTGGAAAACACGAACCATGTCGTGTCGATCAATATTTCGGAGGTCTGCCAGCTTGGGATTCATCCCAATCGCGACCTTCCAGATCGCTTCCGCCCGTGCGTAGAGAAATTCAGTCCTTGCTGTGTCCCCGGACGATTGTCCTGACTCAAGTCCGGGCAGGAGCTCCATTGCCCTGGTCGCCTTCAGGCTGGTGCGGAGACGTTGCAGGTTAACCCACTCGTCATACCGGTGGATGTCTTGCGAGACCCTCGTCGCCCACTGATTGATCACGTCCAGGTCGGCCAAGGCGAAGTCCTCGCACTTGAGTGCGCTGGTCGGGTCCAGGGTCAGGTCGCGGATGAGGTCAGTAAGACACATCCTCGCGGTCGCAGCCGCCGCAGTAAGGGCATGTTCGAGCTCGCCTCTGATTTCGGGATTTCGCGCAAATGCAATTATGGGCGCTGCCGCGACCCTGAATTCGGCTGAACTGGCGTCCTCCGCCCAAGCCAGAGCTTCCAGATGAGACTGGAATGAAGTCTTCTCCCCGCGCCACTCATCACCGAGTATTTTGCTGCACCACCCCTCGTCTTCCCGCCAGGCAGAGCGCAGACGTGCAGTTTCGATCAGACGATCCACAAGCGCCGTTCGAGCAGCAGCCGACTTCGGCAGTGGCTGCCGCAACAGTTCTCCGAGTTCGCGGGTCGCGCGTCGATATGCCATGCCCCATCGGGCGAAGAAGGATGTCTTTCCCGCAGCAAGCGCCGGGCGGAGGGTTTTTGCATCAAGCTCCCAAGCCAGATCAACGAATGTTGTATCGGCTTCCCTTCGGGCGATTTGCCACTGAAGGCCTGCCTCGAGGTTTTCTCGCAGCCGCACCTTGTCCGGCACTTCAAGCAATGCCGTTAGTGTCTCGTCACCATAATCCGGAGCGTTGCGAATTCGGGATAACAGGCAAGCTTGCGCCTCGGCGGCGGCCAGTGTGGCTTGGGGTGCTGTCCCCAGTGCGGCGGATGCGGTGAGATTTGCGTCGTAAAGCGACGCGATGATCCCATTCACCGCCTCCAGCTTGAGGGCAAGGCGTCCCATGTCTGTCGGCTGCAAGTCGAGGCGATCAATGCCAAGAAAGGGATGGTCGTGCAGGCGGCCAGCCCCGTCTATTGCATCGCCAAAGGCCAGAATTTGCGCGCAAATTCGTCTTGCCTCGTCTGTCGCGATGTCAGCAAGACCTTCGACCGCAATGGAAGGTGTTGGCGCTGAAAGGCCGATGAATTTGGCCTGTTGAGCCAGGGCGTCAAATGCGCTCTCGCCGCTGCGCCCCACTTTCTGATGAAGGGCATCCGTAATGTCATTGAGCCTGTCCCGGTATGCTCTCAGTGCGTTCGGTTGCTCCGGCATTTCCGGGATTGTCTGCGCGGCGTTCAGCGTTCGGGCCAGCTCTGCAAGCACCGCCTTTTTATTGGCGCTCCTGGAGTGAAGTTCGAGGCAGAGGTCAGAGAGGCCGACATCGACAAGGCGCTTGTGCACGACCGAAAGGGCGGCCATTTTTTCGGCCACGAACAGGACACGCTTTCCATCAAGCGCTGCCGAGGCGATGATGTTGGTGATGGTTTGGGATTTGCCTGTCCCTGGGGGGCCTTGAACAACCAGATTGCGGCCCGCGCGAACCTCTTCAATGACTTTTGCTTGCGAAGCATCTGCATCAACAACATGGAACATGTCTTCTGGCGATAACCGCTCGTCCAGGGCAACTGCAGATCCGAACAGGTTGTCTTCCGCCTCGAACCGCTCAAAGAGCAGACCCATTGTCAGGGCGTGACGCTCCAGGGCGTTATCTGGCCAATTTCTGGGGTCGAGATCGCGAAACATCAAAAGTTTGGCGAATGAGAAAAAGCCTAGCTGCATGCCGTCCTGATCTATTGACCAGCGCGGCTTGCTTGAAATGGCGGCCTCGACTTCGGTGAAATAAACTTCCGGAGTCCAGAATTCGTCCATTTCGATGTCAGGGAGGTCAATTCCAAAATCGCCCTTCAATCGTTCCTGCAATGGAAGATTCGCAGCGATTTCATCATCCCGGATTTTGAGTTCAAACATCGATGTCCGTTGGTTGCGAACCAATTCGACGGGAAGAAGTATCAATGGCGCTTCGCGCTCTACGTGACTGCTGTCGTCTTCAAACCAGGATAAAAACCCCAAGGCCAGAACAAGTATGTTGATGCCTTGCTCTTCCTCAGAGGTTTTTGCGTCGCCATGAATTTTCAAGAGACGCTTTTGAAGCGCATCGAGACCAAGGCTGGTCTCAAGACTATTTCCATGAATTGGTGATGAAATGTCCGCCGCATCTGTTTTGTTTGATAGGCTCGGATTCTCATGATCATATTCGTTTTCAATTCCCGAATGCATGAAGCGCATTGTCTTGCCAAGAGAATATATCAATTCATAAATCCGACCTGATTTTCCATTGATTATTTCAAGGGAATTCGACCTTTTATTCTGTCTATTGACATGGATGAGACGATTTCGGGTTCCCGTTTCGACGAGTCTTCGCCGCGTTTCTTCAAAAAGCTTCCTCACGGCATCGGTTTGCTGATCCTGATCCGAGCGATTTTCATGATGCGCCATGTCAATTATACTTCGTAAGAATGTTATTCACGGTTTCGGGACGCCAAAGCTGATCGATCAATCCATCTAAGGCGCGTAAGTCATTTGACTCAACCCAGAATGGTTATCGCATTTAGACTTAGGCCTGTTACAGTTGTTTGGCCTTGCTGGCGGACGGGGGTTGGACTCTAGCGAAGCTGCAAGGTTCCACGCCCCGTAAAAACTGAATGATTACAGATATTTGAAGAGTTATTGGGTTTGGCAGGAAGTGACCTATGACAACTCCCAAAACCGGCAGCTGCCTCTGTGGCGCAAGGGCCTATGAGGTCGATGGCGAGATCGATGCCGTCTGGATCTGCCACTGCTCCCTGTGTCGCAAGGCCAGCGGCGGGAATGGCAACGCCATTCTCATCGTGCCCCGCAGCCAGTTCCGCTGGGTAAGGGGCGAGGATCACGGGGTCACCTACGCCCTGCGTGAGACCTACACGATTACCCGCTGCCAGACCTGCGGCACGCCCCTGCCGGCGGAGGCCGACGAGGCGAACATCTATGTCACCGCCGGGACCCTGGATGTCCCCCTGGGCAAGGGGATCCGCACCCACCTGTTCTGTGCTTCCCGGGCCGACTGGGACCGGGACGAGGACGATGTCCGCTATTTCGAGGCGCGTTCGACTGGCGCTGGGTGAGGGAGCTGTTTCCCCAAAACAGGGAACGCGCTGTCTTGCCAGGGGTCGGTCAGGCCCTACGCCATCCCCAACCGGCGGATCGAGTTCGTGCCAAATCCGGCGGATATCCCGCTGGGCTACTGGCGGTCGGTGGGCGAGTCCTACAACACCTTCGCCGTGGAAAGCGCCATGGACGAGCTGGCCCTGGCGGCGGGCGTCGATCCCCTGGTCTGGCGCAAGGGCCTGCTGGCTGGCGACACCCGCGCGCTGGGGGTTCTGGAGGCGGTGGACAAGCTCAGCGGCTGGTCAACCACCAAACCCGCGACGGGCAATGCCCGGGGCCTCGCCTTCCTGAAGGGCTTTGGCAGCTATATCGCCCTGGTGGCCGAGGTCTCCCAGAGTGGGGGGGTCATGAAGGTCAACAGGATGTCCTGCGCCATCGACTGCGGGATTGCCGTCAACCCTGACCAGATCGAGGCCCAGATCCAGGGGGGCATAGTCCACGGTCTGTCCGCCACCCTGTGGGGACAGGTGACCTTCAAGGCCGGCGTGCCCAGCGTCAGCAATTTCAGCAATTACCGGGTGCTGCGCCTGCGGGAAATGCCGGCCATCGGGGTCAGCATTGTGCCCAGCACCGAAGCCCCTGGCGGGGTCGGCGAGACCGGCGTGCCCTGTGTTGCACCCGCCCTGGCCAATGCCTATGCCAAGCTGACCGGGCAGAGACTGCGGACCTTGCCCTTCTATCCCGGCGCGACCATGGGGGACGGTTAGTTGACGACCTCGCCCCCCTTGATCACCGCCTTCACGTGCTCGAGCACGGTGATGTCCTTCAGCGGATCACCGTCCACCGCCACCATGTCCGCATAGTGGCCCGGCGACAGGGCACCGACATCCTTTGACCAGCCCAGCAGTGCTGCCGCATTGACCGTAGCGGCCTGGATGGCCTGCATGGGGGTCATGCCGAAGCGGACCATGTATTTGAACTGCCGGGCATTATCGCCGTGAGGATAGACCCCTGCGTCGGTGCCGAAGGTCATCTTCACCCCGGCCTTGACCGCCTTGCGGAAGCCTTCCCGCTGGAGGTCAGTGGTCTCCCGGTTCTTCCGCAGATAGTCGGTGGGCCAGCCGTCCCGGGTTCCGACGTCTTCGATGAAGTCGCCATTATAGACATCCATGTCGAGCCAGACCCCCCTGGCCTTCGCCAGGGATATACCTTCATCGTCGATCAGGGAGGCATGCTCTATGGCCTTCACCCCAGCCCGGATGGCGGATTTGATGCCTTCAGCCCCATGGGCATGGGCTGTGACCCAACCGCCGTGTGCGGCGGCGCCCTTTACCGCAGCGGTCATTTCCGCCTCGGTCAGCTCTTGTTGTCCAACCTCGGTGCCCAGGGCCAGGACAGCGCCCGTAGCGATCAGCTTGATGCTGTCGACGCCGTTCTGGAACAGATAGTCCACCTTGCGGGTCACCTCCTCGGGGCTCGTGACCACGCCGACCCGCATGTCGGCGGGCAGGGTCACGTCTGGCGACAGGCCGGTCACCTCACCGCCGCCACCGGGGATGGTGATATAGGCGCCCACCGCATTGATCCGGGGTCCGGGAACATCGCCGCGATTGATGGCATTGCGCAGGGCGACGTCTGCAAAGGCCCGGAAATTTCCCACATTGTGTACGGAGGTGAAGCCCGCCCTCAGGGTGTTTCGGGCGTTACGGGCTCCCAGATAAGCGATGTCGGCGTTGGAGTGGAGCAGGGGCTCGGCCACATTGCTGGACTGGTCGGTGTCGGCGAGGTGGACGTGCGCGTCAATGAGCCCGGGCAGGACTTCGTAGCCTGACCAGTCGACCACAGGTCCGTCTCCGGGCGCGCGGGTCCAGGGGGCGATCGCGGCCACCCGACCGTCCACCACCTTGATCAGCTGGTTGACCAGGACTTTTTCCGTTTCCGGGTCCAGCAGTCGGCCCACATGGACATATCGCGGGCCCGCGAGGGCCGGAGTCGTGACCAGCAGGGCAAGGGTCAGGAGGGTAGAGGACTTCAGCATGACGACTCTCCTTCGGAATGTAGACCGTCATCCCAGCATGACACCGGGTGTGCAAGGCCCATGGCCGGCAGCTCTGCCATTGGCTAGAGTGGCACGATGAAGATGCGGAAATTGAGCCTCGGTGCTGCCAGCATTGCCGTCGGGTTCCTGATGCTGGGGCGACCGGCATTCGCTGCCAGCCTCCTGACGGGCGACCGGATCGATGGTGTTCCGGTGATCGAGAAACTTGACCTGGCCGATCAGCCCGCAGGTCAGGTCTCCCGATATTATTTCCGGGTTACCGACCAGGCGATCGGTCAGGGATGGTATGTACCCGTCATTGTCGTGAAGGGGGCCTTGCCAGGCAAGCGTCTGTTGCTGACCGCGGCGGTTCACGGGGACGAATTGAATGGCATCGCCATCATTCAGGATCTCACGGCC